>NZ_MEFH01000074.1:0-36130 GCF_001725095.1 Sphingopyxis sp. SCN 67-31
GCCGATCGGCCTGTTCTTCGGTCGTCTCGCCAATTTCGTGAATGGCGAGCTTTGGGGAAAGCCCACCGATGTGCCCTGGGCGATTGTGTTCCCCGGAAGCCATGATGGTCTCGCCCGCCATCCCAGCCAGCTTTACGAAGCCGGGCTGGAAGGGTTGGTCCTGTTCGCCGTGCTCGCCTTCCTGTTCTGGTTCACCGACGCGCGGCGCAAGCCGGGGATGCTCGTCGGGGTGTTTCTCATCGGCTATGGTCTGGCCCGATTTACGGTCGAGTTCTTCCGAGAACCCGATGCCCAGCTTGTCGGCTTCGCAGCCAGAACAGGGCTTCACATGGGTCAGTGGCTCACGGTGCCTATGATTGCGGCAGGGATCTACCTCGTTGCCGCAGCATGGCAGCGGTCAGTCGATCACCCGGCTCAAGTTACCCGAAGCCAGTGACGTGCTCGCATCGGGCAGATCTGCGCTCCGCTGGAATGGCAGCGATCAACCTACGCGATTGAACATCGATCGATTCAACCGTAGCTTCGCCCCCCGAACATTAGGTCCCTAGCGGCCAGATATCTCGCCTAAGCAGTAGCGCCAATGGCTGTGGGAGACGGCGCCAGGCTGGCGTCGGCGGCGTCCGCCCGCTCTAAGGTAGTGCAAACGGCGACACATATTCGTTATGTTTATCCTGCACGGGGCTGTTTATCCTGCACGGGGCGCCATTTTCGATATTATGGCAGAGATTTTCGAAGCTTTTCGAGCTTTCGAGCAACGCCGATTCGGGCATCGATGCTCAACGCCTTCTCATAAGCGTCCACCGCCTCCTGGATCGCGCCTTCCTTTTCGTGCAGTTCGCCGAGGAGCCGCAAAGCATGCGCTTGCAGCGTGCGCTCAGAACCTTGCGCCGCGACATGCAAGCCGGCCAAAAGTGCCTCTCGCATCCCGCGATCCATTGGCTCTTCTGACGCGAGGACCATGCGAATGACATAAAGATCGCCAGCGCCGATGCGCTCGGTCTGCCAGCCCTTGCGGTCGAGCATAGCCCCGTCGAAGTCATAGCCGACACGGCCGCCGTTGTTTCGTAGCAAATAGACGTGGCGGCCGGTGGTATCGAACTCATAACCGTCCGCCCAACCCGTCTCGACCTCCCAGCGGGCGATTTCGTCGCCTAGTTCGAGATCGAAAAGAATGTAGCGGCAACTGTCGTCGCTCCCGGGGGCATTGGCGGTCTGGCAAATAGCGATGCGTCCATCGTCCGACAGGCCATTGCTTATCAGATTGGCGTTCAGTTCCTTTTCGACCAGCTTTGCGCCGTCGGCCCCGAAGGCTACGAACCGACCCTTGAGGCCATCGCCGAACAAGCGGTCGTGGATGATGAAGCTGCCATTGTTCGCGGTCTTTCCATCCGCGGGACGCTCGAGCCGTCCCGTTGCGACAATTTCATCGCCGTGAAGCAGGGACCAGGAACCATGGCCTTCGTGGCGGTATCCGCCGACCGTACCTTCACGATTTCGATCCGCCCAAACCAGGTGAAAATCTCCATTGGGGGACGCGGCATGATGACCGAAAAACCCGATCGACTCGATCCGAACGAGGTCGTGCCCGAACTTTTGCATGCGAAGACCTGTTGTCTTTGGGCGCGTGGGCAGCTCGCTTTGGGTTTCCGTTCTAAACAGCCGCCGCAGAAATCTCTTCATCCCATACTCTCCGTCTCTCGGCGCGTTGCGACTTCCGAGACGTGCAGGGGAGGCCCGCTCGACGCAAGAGGGCTCAAGCTCGCTGCCCGCCTTCTTGCCGATTGACTTGTCGTCAGCGCTACGCCAGATTTCTCGTAGGCCTTCAACAGGGGCCTGCCGCCTGCATTTGCGAAGCCACAATGGCACTGTTTTGATCACTGACCCATCGCATTTCGTGGCTTTGGGGGCGGTAGCAGGCGACGCCGGTCCGAAGCCCACGGAGACCTGCGATGATGTTTCAATATTCCACCCTCGCCGGGCTGAAATCGCTCGCCAAGCAAATCCAGGCGGAGCAATCGGTCCCTCGGCACGATGCGCTCGACCTCGCGGCATGTGCAGGCGGGTTCCAAGGCTATGTCGATGCGAAACGGAAACTTCCAAGCCGATCCACGCTCCACAATGTCATGGTTCGTCAGAACTGGTGGGGATATGAAACAAGGGAAAGCGGCACCGCGCACATTGATCTCAAATTGCGTGCGCCACTGACCGAGCTGGTACGGCGTCACCATCTGACGGGCTATCTGGGCGCCTGCAAGATCGAGGACTCGGTCTTTCTGGAGCGGACGGGCCAGCAGCGCCACGCCAATGAAATCCAATGGTATATTGGCCGGATCGCCCGTGCGCTGCAGTTCATGGACGCAACCGGTCTCAAACCCTCAAGCGCCCGCAGATGCTATCCGACGCACGAGTATGACAGTCGTCCGCCCGTCGCGGATCATGATCATTGCTGGTTCGATCCCGAAGCGCGGGTCCATATATTGTCGACAGAACCCTATCCCGGACGAACCGAACGAGGCGAACCCCGACAGATCGAATGGGAACGGCGGCATGGATGGAGCACCATCTATGTCAACTGGGGCAGCATTTATGGAAACGGCACTGAGTTCATCCTTTGTTGCCCCGCAGCCTACGCCGAAGTGCTTTCGGCCAAGGTTGAACTCCTCGAACGCTCGTCGCCAGCCGTCGAGGATGAAGCGGTCGTGATCGAGACATTTGATCCCGCCGCGCGCAAGGTCATCGTCTTCGATTAGGTTTGCCGGAAGGAGCGGGGCTGCGGGCGCGCTCTTTCCCGCCGGCCTGTCGGTCGGCTCCTGAGGGCGCGGCACCTGATGTATCGGGCCCCGCCGCACTCTGAACCGGCGGCATTTCCAAATTGCGGGCGTTGAAAGCCGACATGCCCCGGCTTTCCGCCCGCACTCATTGGGCACATGGCCGCCTTGTTGCAGGGTGCGCTCCATTGATCAGGCGCTCGCTGGGCGCTCGCGGTCCGTCAGCCACGGTTCGGCCTCGATAATGATTTCAGAAAAATACATCCAGATTTGGGGCCAGTTTCCATTGCGACAATTCCGGTTTCGACCAGAACATCTTGGCGCCTTATCAATACGGGCGTGTGACCGGGTTCCGTCACGTATGTCCAGGCGAAAGCTAAAGGTGACGGTATGCGCTCCCGACGCGCGTTTCCTTTGCGCGGTCACCTTTTTACCCTGATCGCACGTTCAGAAAATAAACGGATTATAAAATAGAGCAGCTTTTCGCTGTGGCTTAGCGTCGGACTGCGACTCATTTCGGTCGCGAATGATGAAAGGAAAAGCCATGGACAAGCGTGAAAACGGTATCGTCGATCTGGGCGATGCGCGCACCGAAACCCGCGGCCTCGGTGTCGAAGGTCCGATCGACCTTGCGACGCTCCAGCGGACATACAACGCCGGCATCCAGACCGACGACTGATGCACCGGGCGTGCGGCGCCTCGGTGCCGCACGCACGCATATATCTCATATGGCCTCCTACCGCCTCCGCTCCGACCTCAGATATTGCGCAATAGGCACACGGATAATTTGCCTCGATCTTTCGGCGAGCCGCTACTTCCTGCTGGAAGATGTTGCAGCCGAAGCGTTTGAGGCGTTTGCGAAGGGCAAGGCGAGTGAAGAGCAGACCGCTTGGCTGGTCGAACGAAATCTGGTCGAGGCTGGCGTTCCCACAGTCCCACCATCGCTGGCTCCTGATCCGACCGAAAGCATCTTCGATGGTCCAACCGGGGCATCGCACCCTTGGCTTATCTTGGAAGCCGTCGCCTCCCAATGGCGCGCTCGCCGCAACCTCGCAGCCCGGCAGCTTGGCACTCTCCTTATCCCGACGGGGCTGCCCGAAACTGGACTAGATCCCTGCAGACTCGTTGCCGCCGCCTTTGCCCGGGCATCGCGCTATCGCGATGCGACCGACCAATGCCTCGTCCGGGGGCTTGCCATGCGAACGATGCTTGCGCGCCGCGGACTGGGCGTCGATCTCGTCATCGGAGTGATGCTGCCGTTCGCAGCGCATTGCTGGGTTCAGGCAGGCTCTGTCGTACTCAGCGATCCCCTGGACCGCGTCCGGAATTTCAAGCCCTTGCTGACGGTGCGATGAGACTTGCCTTCCGCCTCGACATTGCGCCGTCGGGTCTTCCGCCGTCGCCTGCCAGCACCGCGACGGAGTGTCCGGTCTTCAGCTCGTCCGTTGCGCGGTTATGCAGTGCGGCGCCGTGTATCGATCTTGGGGAAAGGGGCTGCATCGTCGGGCCGCTCTTCCGGCGTGAAATACCATCGGGCCGCGTGACCGATCTCAATCGGGACGAACGGCAATCGATCGCCGAGACGCGCGGCTTGGCGCTGCTCGCTGGCTATTGGGGTGGCTATATTGCCATGCTGATCGGCGATGACGGAACAGTTTCCTTGATGCGTGATCCGTCCGGAATGATGCCATGCTATATGCGCCGCGCGGCGAGCGGTGTCGTGCTGGCCAGCGATATGACGGCCATCGCCGAGCCGGGACAAGTCGCCGTCGATTATAGCGCGCTGGCGCGCATGTTTGGCGGGATCGACTTCATCGGCCGAAAGACAGGCATCGATGGCGTCGAGGAACTGCTTCCCGGCGAGCGTCTCGTCGTAACGGCTGACGGGAACCGGATCGAGCAGGCATGGTCCCCATGGGACCATGTTCGCCCGCCTAAGGGCTGCGGGTTCGAAGCTGCGGCTGTCGCTCTGCGTGACACGCTCAAGGACAGCATCGGCGCCTGGTCGACCGGCTTCGACAACATCTTAGTCGGCGTGTCGGGCGGGCTCGACAGCTCGATTGTAGCAGCGGCGCTCGGCCCGCGCATACCAAGGTTCCGGTGTCTGACCATGGTCGAGCCCGGCACCGATGGGGATGAGCGGCGCTATGCTAAGGCCCTCGTCGATAGGCTCGGTGTCGGGCTTGATGCGCCGATCTTCGACCTCGGCACCGTCGACGTTACTAGGCCGGTCATGCGCCACCTGCCGCTGCCCATTGCTGCCCACTACTTCCCCGCCCTTCAGGCCGAGCATCGCCGACTCGCGCGCGACAGGCCGATCGACGGATATTTTTCGGGCAATGGCGGCGACAATGTTTTCTGCGCCCTGCGCAGCGCGGCGCCGCTTGCCGACCGTTTTCTTGCACAGGGACTTCACCCGGGACTGTTCGCTACCGCGCGCGACCTTGCCGACTTGACCGGCTCGGGCATGATCGACGTCGTCCGCGCAGGCTGGGAACGCATTCGGCGACGGAAGGGCGGGCATCGCAGGCGTATCGATCTTACGGGCCTCGGATCTACGGGCCGGGCCGCTGCTGTGGCGGAAGGAGATCGGCATCCCTGGTTCGCGGCGCCGCCGGGCGCGCTCCCGGGCAAGGCAGCGCATGTTGCCATGCTGGCCCGTGCCCAAAAGAGCATCGAACTCTATCCCCGTGCGATCAGCCCGCCCCAGATCACCCCTTTGCTGTCGCAACCGGTCCTCGAACTCTGCCTATCGATTCCGTCGTGGTTTTGGGTGCGAGGGGGCCGCGATCGTGCGGTAGCGCGCATGGCGTTCCGTGATCTCCTTCCCGATCTCATTCTCGAACGCAGGACGAAAGGCAGTCCCGGCGGGTTTGTCCGGCGCGTGTTTGACGCTCAAGGAACGATGGCCGTCGAAATGCTTCTGGAGGGCAAGCTCGTCGGCGCCGGGCTGATCGACCCCGACTGGCTTATCCGAGCAAGCAAGGAAGGCTGGCGGGACGATGGACGCGATCACCGGATCCTGACGTTCGCGGCGGCCGAGGCATGGACGCGCTGGTGGGAGGAGGGAGGCCGGGTCGAAAGCTAATGTCGGTTCTCATCGTTCGCCGTTTTGGCGCTGCAACTGCGCGGGGCCGCGTCACGCATCTTGTCCCATAGCGCGTAGCGGTCGGCGTGAGGCGATTGTGGATCGCGCTTGCCGAGGAGCCAATAATCGAACCACGCGATATTTTCCTCCATCGCAAGAATGCGGTTCGACGGGATGTGGAAGATGTGCGTTTCATCTGTCGCTGTGTTCTCGCCCGGATAAAGGCTGAGCTGCGCGGGAACACCGGCCTTGCGGAGCGCGGCGTGAAGATCAATCGACGGAATGAGCGGTGCCGCGACCTGTTGCAGCACCGCGCCGCAAACTTCGTTTGCACGAAGCGACGGAGAGAGCCGGCGATAATTTGCGAGCGCCGCCGGATCGGTTGGCGGCCCGCCGAACACCGTGCCGTAAGAACCTGCCACGTTGAAATAGAAGGCCGGTTCGAGATAGCCGCCGTCGCCGCTCGATGCCGCGCGGAACATCGAGCTGTTCGTGATCGTGACATTCGTCATTTGCGAGCCGAAGCTGTAACCTGCGATCCCAACCCGCGCCGGATTCACGATCCCTCGATCGACGAGCTCCTTCACGGAATCTTCGAAGGTCGCGACCGAGTTCAACCAAATTAGCTGCCTCAGCTTCTCTGGCGAAACCGCCTTCGTCTCGCTGACCCAGGCTTCATAGGCGGCATCGATTTCGGCGTTTTGGCGGGACGTCGGACTATTGACGAGCAGTACGACATAGCCCCGTTCGGCGAACAGTTGCGCCGGATATTCCCATTGATTTTCGTGCGTTGCAAAGCGGTCGTCCGCGTCCGATGCATGCGTAATGACGATCGCCGGATATTGCCGACCCTTTGTGTATCCGCGCGGCCAGACGATATAACCGGTCGCCTTGTAACCATGTCGATTGATCCAAGTTCGGGGTTCGATCCGAAGCGGCGCGATCCCTTCGTGATCGGCCGAGACCGATGCCACGCGGGTTATGCCGCCACTCGCAACGTCGACGCGCACCACCGATGGCGGCACCGTCTGCGATTGCGCGATGCAGGCGCCTTTGGTGAGCGAGACCGTAAAGTCGCAATAGTTGAGGCTGAGAGCGCTACTAATCGTTCGGACACGATCATTTTCGATGATTGCTAGCCCGAAGCGAGGATTGTCGATCGTGCGGAACCCCGCAATCGCGCGCCTTCCATCAGGCGACAGGAAGCCGCCGGCCGCGCGGGCATCGCCCACCGCAAAGGGAAAGCGTCCGAAGCTCCGCCGCTCGTCGCCGGGAATGGTTTCGACAAGCTCGCGCGTATCGCCGGTGCCTTCCGACGACAGCCGGCCGCCATGAAGGCCGGGGAGGCGCCAGTAACCGCGAGCGGCTTTGCCATCCACCACTCGAATTTTTTCCGATGTGAACGACCAGCCTATCGTCACAACCTGCTGCCCTCCGGCGGGGTCCGTTTCCATCACATCGAACCGCACCTCATCCTTCTCCCACTGGACGAAGCTCCTGTCGAAAAATGTCCGAAGGTCGCTTTGCGGACGCGTCGCGAGAAGAATGTCCCTGCCCTCAGGATCGCGGAGGTAGATCGAGGCAGTGGCCCGGCCGGGGGCGCGGCGCTGCGCGCGCTCGGCAGTGACCGCGTCGTCGTAGCGCATCGCTTTGACGAACGGTGCGGCGTCAAGGACGACATACCAGAGCCAGCGCCCATCGGGAGACCAGCTGTGCGCCCGCACCCCCGTAGCAAGCGGCGCATGACCATAGCCCGGAAGCACAGCACCCTCGGTATCGCCATAAATTGCAGTCGCAGGATGCGCGACGATCGGGGTTACAGCGCCGCTCGCCCCTATCCGATAGAGCTGGACGCCATCGCCCTTATCGAGCCGCGCGCTCCAGTCCCCCGTTCCGGGAATGCGCTTCAGCTGATCGATCCACGCGGCTCGCTGCAGCTCGCGGGTCGTGCCCTTTTCCAGATCAACATATCGCAGCAGCGCGACCGTCCGGTCGCTCTGGCGGTCGGCGATCCGCACGACATAGATCGCGCTCTTCGCATCCGCCGAGACCGCGAGATCCCGTACCTCGGGGACCGTCAGTTGATCGTCGATCGTCCAGCTGCGGCCGGCTTTCTGTGCGGCTGAGGCCGGCGAGGTCGGCAGCGCCGCGCCGAGCAGTGCCGCCCCTGCGAGCAGAAGAGGGCGGATCATGCTCACCACTCCTGCCGCACGGTGAGGCCGACGAAGCGCCCCGCCGGTGAATAATTTGTCGTATCGTAGGGCGTCTCGCTGGGCAGGGCGGTGACAATCGCCGTCGGCTTCGCATTGAACAGGTTGAGCGCGGCAAGCGACACGTCGGTCCGCTTGCCAAGGCGCACCCGCGCCGTGAGGTCGAGCGTGGTATAGGAGGGAATGCGCATGCGCACCGCCTGCCGATCGTCATCGAGCCCGCTCATATGGTTGACGAAGGCGGCGAGCGTGAAACGGTCGCCGCCATAGGTAACTCCGGCACGCCCGCGAAAGCGCGATGGCCGGAACAATGTGCCGGCGAGCGACGTCCAGGCAGCGCCGGGAAGGATCTGCTGGCGGCTCTTCAGGAAACTGCCCGCGGTCGAGAGCGCAAGCTCTTTCCCACCATCGAATTCAATGCGGTAGCGCATCGAAAGATCGACGCCCGAATAGCGCTGGCGCGCGATATTGCGGTCGCGTGCGTCGATGAAAGCAACGATGGTCGCAGGGTCGTAGGGCCGGCCCGTACTATTCTCCAGGCCGAGAAGTGCGCCGTCAATGATCGCGGCAAGATCGTTCGCATCGGGGTTTAGCGTAACAAGATCGGCATAGAGCGGATTATCGAGCACGCCGACGAGCGACGGGATCGGCGTCGCGACGCGGTCGGTGTAATCGATCCTGTACCAAGTGGCGGAGAATTCGAGGCCGCGCGCAGGAGTAAGCTGCGCGCTCAGCGTAATATTCTCCGAACGCTCGGGTCCGAGGCGACTGTCGGGGCCCGCCGCGAAGATGACGTTCGCGCTCGCCGGATAACCGTTCCCATAGCGGGCAGCGCGTCCCATGATCGCCGAATAGCCGCTATACTGCTGGTAGAGCGTCGGCATTTTGAACGAACGCCCCCACGAAGCACCGAGGCGGAGGATCTCCGCCGGCTCCCAAACGACGCTGAGCTTGGGGATCATAATGCTCGGCGCGTCCGAATAATCCTCGAAGCGGAGCGCGGCTGTGAGCGAGAGCGAGTGCAATCCCGCAATCTCTTGCGCGGGTGCCGTGACCGGGACCAGCAGTTCGCCATAGGCAAAGAGATTGTCACGCCGCCGCCGGACATCGCCCGTGGGGGACGCCGCGAAGAAGTGATTGCGCCGCGCCCCACCGCCGACGGCAATGCGCACGTCGCCCGCCGGCAGGGCGAACAGTGGTCCTTGGAAGCCCGCTTCAAGCGCGAGGTTGCGGTTGAAAAAATGTTTGTCGATGTGTGCGAGCAAATTTCCCCCGAAAAAGAGGTCGGAGAAGCCGCCCGTGCGATCGGTGCCGAAGAAGCCGCTCGCCTTGAAGCGCCAGTCCCCGCCGAGCTCCGCAGAGATGTTTGGGGCGATCCCGAAGGATTCCGAGGTACTGACATTGTCGAGCCCCAACTGGTCGGGGGCGAGCGCCAGGCTGTATCCGGTAACCGAGTGTAGCCGACTCTTCTTGTAAAGAAGGTCGGCAGCAAGCGTCACATCCGGACCGATCGCCTGATGTCCACTCAGGAGCAGCGAGTGCCGCCAGGTCGCGGGAAAGAGCATCGTTTCCGCATTGGCGGCGTCCGCATAATCGCGATCCCCCGCGCGGATCGCCGACGAACGGCTATAATCATAGGCTGCGAGCAGCCCGCCCGACGACCACGCCTTGCCGCCGAGCAGCCCGTACTGCTGCTGGACATTGCCGCCATCGGTCGATGCGCCGACGCGCGCCATTGCCGACGCACCGTCATAGTCGCGCTTGAGCAGGATGTTCACCACGCCCGCGACGGCGTCCGCGCCATAGATGGCCGAGGCCCCATCCGCGACGATCTCGATCCGCTCGACAGCGGAAACAGGGATGGCGCTGACGTCGATCACCGATGACACGCCGGTATAGGCGAAGCGATTTCCATTGATCAAAGTCAGCGTTGCATTGGGACCGATCCCGCGCAGGTTGAAGGTCGAGGCGCCGTTGACGTTGGCGTTCTCGTTTGGCGCTCCCTGGCCGTTGCCGATGCCGGGGTTGAATCCGCCGCCGAAATTCTGCGGGAGGCTGCGCGCAACTTCGCCGAGATCGGCCTGGCCTGCGTTACGGATATCTTCGCTCGTCACTCGGACAACCGGGGCTGCGGACGGGGCGCCCGCGATACGGCTGCCGGTCACCACGATGTCTTCTTGTGCCGGACTGCTCTCGGACTGCGCTCGCCCCAAAATGATGACCGAACCGCGCTCGAAGCGCGGGGTCAGCCCGGTTCCGCGCAGCAGGGTCTCGATTGCTTCGCGCGGAGTGATGTTTCCGTCTAGCGTTGGGGCCTTCCGGCCTGCGAGATCGGCACTCGACGCATAGAGTTCGATTCCTGCCTGCGCAGCCACTTTTCGCAGTGCCTCGTCGAGATCCTGCGCTGGCAGATCGAAGCTCTGGCGATCCTGCAACTGAGCCGCCGCGGCAACGGGATGCAGACAGGCCACACCGGCCATCAGCGACAAGCAAAAACGAGACTTTCCGGACATCATCATACTCCCCCTGGGTTGTGACCGGGTGCTTGGGCACACGGCCTTTGGGGGAGCGATGACGCCGGGTCGGCGACCGCCTTAGGGGAATGATGAAATAATTATCGGTGGCGCAGGTGGATGCCGTCGGCGCGCTTGCTGATCTCCAGATCGAACAATTGGGCGAGCCGCTCGGCCACTGTCTCGGGCTGGCTGATCCTGAACCGGCCCGACGCCTCGAGCCCCGCGGTTCCTGCGTCGTCGATGATGATCGGCTTCGCCGCGTAGCGATTGGCTTCGGCAGTGAGCTGATCGAGCCGGACCGAGCGATAGTCCGCCCAGCCCGACGGCCATTCGCGGCTGTCTTGCTGTGTCGGCGATGCGGCTGGTGGCTGCTCCTTGCCGTGCGGGCCGTAGGTCACGGACCGTCCCGATGACAGGACTTGGGCGTGCCGGGCGCCGGTTTCCGGGGCGCCGCCGAAGCGAATATCGGCCTCGCCGCGCAGCATCGTTACGCTGAGCGCGCCATTTTCCTCGAAACCGATATCGAATGCCGCATCCTCGGCCGTGACCACGCCGTCGCCGGCCTCGACGCGAAGCGGTTGTTCATTCTTGCTCACCGAAAGCCGGACGCGCCCCTTGGCGAGCCGCAGATGGCGTGTCGCTTGCGCAAATGAGACTTCGAGCCGGCTATCGGTGTCGAGCACTGCGGTGGAACCATCGGCAAAGCGGAAGCTGCGGATCTCCCCGCGGCGGGTGACCAGCGGCTCGGCCGCGCGCGCCGCGAGCGCACCGTCTCCGAGCGGACCGGAAAGCGGAGCGCCTCCGGCGCCGAAAGCCAGAAACACCACCGCAGCGGCGGCGATCACGGCTCCCGCCGACAGCCAGCGTCGCCCGGCCCGGCGTCGGCCGCTGCGCTGTTCGGTTTGCGCAGTGCCGTGACGCGGCGAGGATTTCAGGATCGCCGAGGCGGCGAGATTCTTCGCGATCCGTTCATAGGCCGCCTTGTGATCAGGCGAGGCCGAAAGCCAGGCGTCGAACTCGCCGCGGTGCGCATCGGGGTTCTCGCCGCGCATCTTCACGAGCCAGGCGTGCGCTACCGTGTCGACCGGATAGTCGTCAGACGCCTCACTCATCGGCCGCCGTCCACCACCTTTGCGATAAAGCCGAGCGCCCTCATCATATGATATTCCACCGTCGCGATGCTGATGCCGAGGCATTCATGTATCTCACGATAGCTGAGTTCGTCGACCCGGTGCATCAGAAACACCCGGCGTGTCTTTGGTGGCATGGCGTCGACCGCCTCTTCATAGAGCCGGAGAAGGTCGTCGGCTTCCATATTCCATTCCTGCTGCGGCGGGCTGGCGGCATCGCTTTCCTCCTGAAAGGAAAAGAAAAGCGCGGGGTTGCGCCGCTGCCTCCGGGCGCGGTCGATCAGCAGGTTCTGCGCTATCCGGCGAAGGAAGCCGCCCGGATTGGCGAGGCTGTGACGCTGCTCGCTGCCCGCCGCGCGCGCGAAAACTTCCTGCACGAGATCCGGCGCTTCTTCGGGCCCAGCCCTTCGGCGAAGAAAATGAAAGAGCCAAGGACCATGCGCCCGAAAAGCGTCATCGAGGTCGCAAGCGTCCGCCGGTGCCACGACGGGCCGGTCGTCGGGATGCGCGTGACAGGCCGACGACACCGAAAAGGGGTGGCGCTCCTGCGACAGTTTCTTGGCAGGGTATGATGACAATTTACACAGCCGATTGGCACGAGATCGCTGGCCGGCGTTTGCCCGGCTATCGATCTTCCAACGCTGTGCCGCCGTTTGGCCGCGTGGGAGCGGCATGGTCCGGAACGGCCGCCAGTCCGACAAGGACGGGCGTTCATAATGGCTGGCGAGAATATCGCGCGGGCGTTGCCAAATCTGTCCCGCACCCCGAATCATGTCAGCATGGCCGCGCAAAGACAAGGATTATGGGCAGAATCAGACGTTGGGCACCGGGTCTGGCACTATGACGCGCCTCCAAGCAGCCGCGCATAGCTGGCCGCTTCGCCGGCGCGGCGTTCGTGATAGCGGAGCAGAAGGTTGCGCGTCTCATGCGGCGGGCCGCTTGTCAGCGCGGCCGCGAGCGCATCCAGTTCGGCGACTGTTTCGCCGACAAGCTGTTCGTCGAGGTGCCGCGCCAGATGGAGGCGGTCGCCGAGCGCGGTGATGCTCGCGACCAGTTCGCCATTGCCCGACCGCGCTGCCATTTCGATGAACAGTCCGGCGGTTCGATCGGGATAGTCGCCATCCTGCGGAGCCGGCGTCGCGCGCCCGCGCGGGGTCGTCGCAAGCGCAGCGAGCAGCAGGATGAGATGGAGTTCGAGCATGTCGCGATACTCGGTCTCGGACAGGCGATGCGCGTGAAACCCGTCGCCATGGCTGAAATCGACCATGCGCTCGCCCGCCAGTCGGTAGAGGCAATCACGCACCGGCGTCACGCTGACCCCGAGCTGATCGGCGATCTTCGCCGATTCCAGCCGGCTGCCAGGCACCCAGCCGCCGGCCATCAGCCGGCGCTTGATCGCTTCATAAGTTGGCTCGACGACATGCGCGGGGCTCATGCGCCGTTCCGCTCGGCCGCCGCGAACTCTGCGAGCATCGCCATCTGGTCGGGACGCAGCCCATCGACCGCGCCGATATGCTCCGGGATATCGCCTCCGAGGAGTAACGAAGGGCATTGGCCTTCATAATTGCCGAGATTGGGACGGTGCTGGCGATAGCCCGCGAGCGCGGCAAGCTCGCGCGGGAAGCCGCGCGCGATCTCGGGGGGATAGGCGAGCCATAAATTCTCATAAGGTTTGAGCCAGCCGAGGCTGTAGCCGATCACGACACCGCGCCGCACCTGGTCGGTGATATTGGCGCCGGCGCCATGCGCGGTCGAGCCCAGAAAGCAGATCGCGGCGCCCGGGTCGCACGCAGCGATGATCGGCTCGCCGGGGTCGATCTTCGCCATGCCCTCCGCGCCATGGCTGTGAGGATAGATGTGCGTTGCGCCATTGTCCGCGGTGAAGGGGGTGAGCGGCCAGATGACATTGAGCAGATATTCGCGCGCGCCTTTTTCTCCCGCCCACATGTCATGGTCGCGGTGTGGAAACTGCCGGATCTCGCCCGGATGGATTTCGATCGCCTGCGCGACATTGAGCTGGATGCTCTCGCAGGCGTCGCCGAGAATGGATTCGACCGCCGCGAGGATTGTCGGTTCGAGCGCCAGTGCCTGCGCCCAGACCGAGCGCTTCATCAGGGCGCCGAATCTTTTGGTGCGGTGACCGTAGAAGTCGCCGCGCCCGAACGGTGTCGCGGCGAAGACCGGATCGAGATCGGCGTCGAGCGCCCCAATCGCATCCGGCGGCATCAGGTCGGGGACGATGCAGTATCCCGTCTCGCGCAGTTCCCGGGCAAGATCATCGGACGCAAGACCGGTCATGCTTCCGCCTCCCCATCGTCGTCGGCGAGGCGGAACGAGAGCGGCGCATAGACGCCGCCGCGCTTGAGGTCGTCGAGCACATGCGCGTCGATATGGATGTGCAATGCCATCAATCTCCCACCCGGATCCGCGGCCTTCGGCCCGAGCGCGTCGCATCTCCAGCCGAACTCCCGGACCTGATCGAACCAGCATAGGTCGGCGACGCCGGTATAATCGGTGATGCCTTCGCGCAGCGCATGCTCTGCAAGGGCGGTCACCAGCTGGTCGCGCGCGGCGCGGCGCGATGCTGCGTCCTGGTCCCGGTCGAGGCAGAAGCGGCTGATCTCGCACACGGTGGGGCCGCGCGGCACGTCGCCGGCGCACAGATGCGCAAAATGATCGCCAAGGAGATGTGCGCCCTCGGTCGGGAGCAGCCGCGCCGAGGCGCGGTGGCGGCCATCGGCGTCGAGCAGGATGAGATAGCGCGCCGCCGGCGTGTCGAAATGGTCGAGCTCATATTGGCCGGCGAGTACTGGCAGGTCCCATTTGAGCAGGTCGATGAAGACGCTCTTGCGCGCGGCGAACATGGCGCGCAGCGCCGCGTTCCCGGGCGCGGCGGGCGCCCGCGGGGTCGTGTCGATCATGATGATTCCTCGGCTGTTGGTGCCGGGAATCAAATCATTTTCCGTGGACTGCGCGTATCCCCAGATATGAGGATGATCCGCGCGATTCCAGAAGCTCTTGATAGTTGAGCCTGTCGCTCGTCGTCACGCGGGTGTCATCCGGACGATCAGCCGTGCGGTGTACCGGCCCGAAGCGTCTGGAGCAGCGGACAGGCGGGATCGTCGCCGGCCTCGCAAGCCCGTACCGAAGCGGCGAGGACACGCTCCATCCGCTTGAGATCGGCGATCTTCGCGCGCACATCCGCAAGGTGCGACGAGGCGACGTCGCGCACCTCGGCGCAGGCAGCCTGGCCTCCAGTCGCGAGTTGGAGCAGCGCCCGCACCTCGTCGAGGGTGAAACCGAGCTCTCGGGCCCGGCGCACGAAGCCGAGGCGCCCTACATCCTCCTCGCCATAGTTGCGGTAGCGACCGCGCCGGAGCGGAACGTCGAGGACGCCGATCCGCTCATAATAGCGGATCGTTTCGATGTTGCAGCCTGTGCGGCGCGAGAGTTCGCCGATCTGCATCGCTCTGGTTGCGGCCATCGCAAAAATACCTCTTGAGTCTGTAGCTGCTACAGATGCTACGGCGTCCCCTCACACCGCACAAGGAACCGATCCCAATGCAGAATCGCCCCAAGGGTATCGACGCCGGCGCGTTCACCTTAGCCGGCATCGCCGCGGCTTTCGGCGTTGCATCCTGTTGCGCGCTGCCCTTCCTGCTGGCCTCTGCGGGGATCGGAGCCGCATGGCTCGGCGGCATCGCGATGGTCGCCATGCCCTATCGCACGCCGCTTCTTCTGATCGGGGCGGCATGCCTCATTCTCGGCGCCTTCCTGCTGTTCCGCCAGCAGCGCGCGGCCGCGCGCTGTGGCCCCGGCGGTGCCTGCACGCCCCGCTGGGTGCGCATCCTGACGCTTGCCGGCCTCCTGCTTGGCGCGGCGCTGCTGTGGGCGGGCTACCATTATGTCTGATGCCGGCCCCGACCTTCGTTCGACGATCACCTGTCCGCAGTGCGGCCATCGCGAGACGGAAACGATGCCGACCGACGCCTGTCAGTTCTTCTATGACTGCAAGGGCTGCGGTGCCGTGCTGAGGCCCGAGCCCGGCGACTGCTGCGTGTTCTGCTCCTATGGAACCACGCCCTGCCCGCCGATCCAGATCGGAGGCAAGGGCGCGTGCTGCGACTGAGCGGCACGCCCTTGCCTCGGCTGTCATTCCGGGCGTGCCTGCCTCCTTGCTGAATTTCCGGACAAGTCGTCGTTGACGCGGTCAGCGCGCGTGCCACCAGTCATAGACGTCCCCGAATCCGATGAGGCCATCGAACAGCGCGCAGAGGGTCAGCATCTGGCCGCAATGCACGTCATAGCGGTCGCGCGCGGTCTTGAGATGCTGGACGACCGTCACTTCGCCGATCCCGAGAATGACCGCCACTTCGGCCGCGGTCTTGCCGCGTGCGGTCCATAATACGCACTCGCGCTGCCGTTCGCTCAGCGTCGCTTTGCTTTTTAGCGGCACGGCGCCGACGAGCTGGCGTGCCGAGACGATCGCGAGCGCGCCGATGATTTCGGCAATGCGGAGCATATCGTCCTGAAGCTCGCTTTGCGGGCGCAGGACGAAAGAGCAGGCGCCGCTGGCCTCGCCGGGAAGGTGGCGCGGCACCGTATAACCATCGGCGAGACCATATTCGCGGCCGACATGGAGCATTTGCCGGTCGCTGCGGGTCAGCGGGATGTAGCTTTCGATCTCGTCCCAGCGGAAGCCGGTCATCGACCGTTCGCCGGCGCGGCGCACCGGATCGGCACCGCCAAGATCGAAACCGACATAGACCTTGGCCCAGGCATCGGGGTAATTGTGAACCAGCAGGGATGCCGGCTCGGCATTGCCGCGCCGGTCATAGGCGAGCGCGAAATGGTCGAAGCCGAGGCGCATCGATGCGCGCGCGAGGGCTTCGAAGAGCCCGTCCTCATTCGTCGCCGTGGAAATTTCGAGGGCGAGTTCCTCCATCAAACAAAAATGCTTCACTGTGACCGTCCGGTCGCCGGCACGTTCCCAACCCGTCGATCCCGCGAGCCGCTCCCTGGGTCGCCGGTCCCGGTTCCTCTCCGGCACGGACGACAGATGGGACATTATGCGACTGGTCCCGGCCCTCGGCGAGGCGGGCTTTTGCCCTGGCCCCTGCTGCGCGACGGCGATCGCCTCCCGGTCCTAATCGATTGGCCGGAAACGGGAAAGGCGCGGGCCCCGGAAAATTGGCCCCAGATCTGCATCTATTTCCGGTTCGCCGGGCGCTGCCGCGCGGCGCCCGGAAAGAGAGCGAGAGGAAGGAACGGGTCCTGGCGAGCGGATCGAAGGAGGCGGGAGTGGCCCTGCCTCCGGTCCGCCGCGGAGACCTTGCATGACATATCATTCCTTCTTCCCGCACTTGGCGCTCGCGTGGCCCGTCCGCCCGACCGGCGTGTACGCCCCAACCCTGGCCGGGAGGGCGGCGGCATGAAACTCCTGACCCCCGATCTCGCGGCGCGACTACGCGCCAACGACGCGGCCCATCGCGCCGCCGTCGCGCGCGGCGGGCGCGAACCCGACCCGGCACCCGTCGTGCGCTTCTTCAACCCGGTGGGCTCGGCGACCTGGCTCGCGACCGAGATGGACGAGGACGGGATCCTGTTCGGCCTTGCCGATCTCGGCTTCGGATGTCCCGAGCTGGGCAGTTTCGCGCTCGCCGAACTCGAAGCAGTCCGGTTGCCCTACGGCCTCGGCATCGAGCGCGACCTCGGCTTCACACCGCATCATCCGCTCTCCGTATATGCGGCGGCGGCTCGCAGCGCGGGCTCGATCCTGCTCGGCGAGCGGAGTTTGCGCGAAGCGGCGGCGCGGATGAGCGGGCGCGGCTCCCGAATTGCCGGGTGCGGATAGGTCCGCCTGCGGCGGCCCCAAAAAGGGAGAGGAGGGCCGGTTTTTCGTGACGGGCTTGGAAGCCGGGAGAGTGTCTCGCGGCGGCCCGTCATGGAGAATGGCCATGGCCAGAACTGCCGCCAAAATCACCCTCAGCCCGTCGCGCGATATCCCGCTCGACCGGCTGGTCCTGTCGCAGTCCAATGTCCGGCGTGTGAAGGCCGGTGTGTCGATCGATGCGCTCGCCGACGATATCGACCGGCGCGGGCTGCTCCAGAGCCTCAACGTCCGGCCACTGCTCGGCGCCGACGGCCAGGAAACCGGCCGGTACGAGATACCGGCCGGCGGGCGCCGCCACCGCGCGCTGGAATTGCTGGTGAAGCGCAAAAGGCTCGCGAAGGATGCGCCGATCCCCTGCGTCGTGCGCGTCGCCGACAATGACATCCTCGCCGAGGAGGACAGTCTCGCCGAAAACAGCTTTCGCGAGCAGCTTCATCCGCTCGATGAGTTTCGCGCGATGCTGGCGATGGTCGAGAAGGACACCGGGATCGAGGAAATCGCCGCGCACTTCCACACCACTCCGGCCGCGGTGCGCCAGCGGCTCAGGCTCGCGGCTGTCTCGCCGAAGCTGCATACCCTCTATGCCGATGATGCGATGACGCTCGACCAACTGATGGCGTTCACCGTGTCGGACGACCATGCGCGCCAGGAAGAGCTGTGGGATCAGCTCGAACACAGCTTCAACAAATCGGCGGCCTATATTCGCCAGAAACTGACCGAGAACAGCGTGCGCGCCGCCGACAAACGGACATGCTTCGTCGGTCTGGGCGCCTATGTCGAAGCCGGTGGCGGCATCGTGCGCGACCTGTTCGAGGCCGATGGCGGCGGCTGGCTCACCGATCCGGCGCTTCTCGACCGGCTGGTCGACGAGCGGCTGAAGGCGGAAGGCGAGCGTATCCTTGCCGAAGGCTGGAAATGGGTGACGACCTCGATCGACCTGCCGTGGGACGCCACGCGCGGCCTCCGCGAGATCGACCGCGAGGTGACCCCGATGAGCGAGGATGAACTGGCGCGCGTCGCCGCGCTTGAGGCCGAAGGCGAGGAACTTGAGGGTGAATGGGCCGATGCGCCGGAGGTTCCGGCCGAGGTCCACGCGCGGCTCGATGCGATCGAGACCGAGCTTGGCGCGCTCGCGGACCGGCCGGAGCTTTTCGATCCGGCCCAGATGGCGATCGCCGGCGCTTTCGTCTCGATCGACCGGGACGGGTCGGTGCGGGTCGAGCGCGGATTTGTAAAGCCCGAGGACGAGCCGGAGGCGGAAGCGTCCGAAGACGAAGCGCACTCGGCTGCGGGCGGCGATGCCCGGTCCGCCGGTCCGGACGCAGGCGACGAGGCCGCAGTGCCCGCCGACGATGGTGCGGACGAGGAGGCGGAGATACTCCGGCCTCTTCCCGATCGCCTCGTGTCGGATCTGACGGCGTGGCGCACGCTCGCGCTTCAGGACGCCTTCGCACAGGATCCGGCGACCGCCTTCGCATCGGTTCTCCATGCCCTCGTTCTCGGCTGCTTCTATTCGAGCAGCAGGGAAAGCTGCGTTCAGGTGTCGCCGAACCGTGTCTATTTCACGAACGCGCCGACCAATTTGCGCGATTGCGGCCCCGCGCAGGCGATCGACGCGCGCGCGGCCGAATGGAAGGAGCGGCTCCCGCAGTCGGACAAGGATGTGTGGGACCATCTGCTCACGCTCGATGGCGAGGAGCAGACGAAGCTGTTCGCGCATTGTGCGTCGCTCTGCGTCAACGCGCAGGCCGAGATCGTGCCCAAATATGACAATGGCCGGATCTCGGCGCATGGCGTCGAGCGCCGGATTGCGCACAGCCATGTGCTGGCGCAGGCGGTGGGGCTCGATGTGCTCGCCGCGGGCTGGCGTCCGACGGCCGATGGCTATTTCCGCAGCGTGACCAAGCCGCGGATCCTCGCCGACGTCGCCGAAGCGCGGGGCGAGAATTTCGCCCAGATGATCGACCATCTCAAGAAGGCCGACATGGCGCGCGAAGCCGAGCGGTTGCTCGAAGACAGCGACTGGCTCCCGGCGCCGCTGCGCACCCCCGGTCTCGAGCCCGCGGTTCCGGATGCGGCGAATGATGACGCCGCGGACGCACTCCCGCCGGGTCTCGCCGACGTGCTCGATGACGATGTCGCCGGCGGCGATGCGGTCGCGGCCGAATAGTCGCCGCGAGGCCAGGCAGGTCCAACCCGATCCCAAATTTGAGAGCCCGGCCGCGTGCCGGGCTTTCCTTCTTCTGGAGAATTGAAATGTCCAATCTTGTCAATGAACTGGCGCTGGTGACGATGTCGGGCGCAGACCATGGAGGGCGTCATGGCTGACCGCGTCCCTGTTTCGATCACGATCGGCGGCCATGCCGACCAATCGACCTTCGCCGAGCTTGCGGCCCTGATCGCGATGGAGGGCCTGTCGACCGAATGGGATGGTCCATCCTTCGAGCCCGGCCATCGCACTATCGGCGAGGCGGTGTCGCTCCACGCGCATGAGGTCGCCTGGGGCCGGGTCGAAGCCCTCGAAAGCTTCTGTGCCGAGAAGGGGCTGCCGTTTGTCCGCTGGTCGGGGAGCTATCCCGGCGAATGGAGCGCCGAACGGATCGTCTTCCGCGGTGCGGGCACGATCGATTCCTACATGGTCGATGAATCCGACCGCGTCATGATCGACCGCTATCTGGTGAACGAGCGCGGAAGCATCGCGGCGGTCCTCGCCTATTTCGACGCCGCGGCCTTTGTCGTGCCGCCGCTGGTGGTCGAGGGCGATCCCCCACCGGTGGATGCGGCTGCTGTGGAGGAGGCCTGTCATGGCTGACTATTTCTCCCAGACGGTCATCCAGCCCGATGTCCCGGTCGCGGCCATGACCGTGCTCGAGCGAAGGATCCTTGGCGAAATCTTCGAGCATGAGGATATGGGCGACGACGTCTACTTCTTCGCGAGCGCGGGTCCGAACGACTTTCTGTTCCTGTCGGTCGATGAGGCGAAGACGCTGCTTGCGGAAAGCAAGGGCGTTCAAAGCTGCACCGCCGAACTGGTCGAAAGGGAGCTCGGCGAATGCGAGGCGGGGACGACCGAACTCGAGATCGATGTGTCGATGTTCGGCTATGAGGCCATCCTCCAGGACATCGTGCGGCGATCGGAGACACTCGATCATTTGCAGGTGATGATGGCCTGGACCTGCTCGAAGATGCGCCCCGATGGCTTCGGCGGCATGGCCAACTTCATCACCGCCGACGACATCGACACGATGTCGACGACGGGTTTCCTTGAAGAAGCTCTTGGCCGGCTTCAGGGCGAACATCCTCCGCGCTGATCGATCCAGTGCTGACAAACCGACTGAAAGGCCCGGCTCTGTGCCGGGCTTTTCCTTTTTGGGGAGGTAGGTCCTTGTTTGGGAAGGCAGGCATGTCCGCCTCCCTTTTTCCCACCTCTTCGACCCGTTCAAAGGAGGCAAGCCGATGCCCGAGATTGTCGAAACGACCATATATGGTCTCGAAGAGCTTTCCGAGGCGGCAAAGGATCGGGCCCGCGCTTGGTATCGCGAGGGCGGCTTCGATCATGATTGGTACGATGCTGCCTTCGCCGACTTCGAGCGCATCTGCGACCTTGTCGGCGTCGAACTGGCGACGCAGCGGGTCCGCCTGTTCGGCGGCGGCACGCGCGCGCGAAGCTGTATCTGGTTTTCGGGCTTTGCGAGCCAGGGCGACGGTGCCTGCTTCGAGGGTGTCTATCGCTACGCCAAGGCCGCGCTGAAGAATATCCGCGGCTATGCGCCAAAAGACGCCGAGCTTCATCGCATCGCCGGCGCGTTGCAGGCGGTCCAGCGCCGGAACTTCTATCAGCTTTCGTCGGTCGTCGCGCACCGCGGCCGATATCATCACGAATATAGCATGGCGATCGCTGTCGAGCGCGATGACCCGATGTTGCGGGAGATGACCGCGGATGCGGAGGATGAAATTGGCGAAGCACTGCGCGATCTGGCGCGCTGGCTCTACCGGCAGCTCGAGCGCGAGTTCGATTATCTGAACTCCGATGAAGCCGTCGACGAGGTGATCCTGGCCAATGGTTATGGCTTCACCGAAGCCGGGGACCGCTTTGGCTGAGAGGAAGAGGCGGGCCGGAAGGGGATAGCCCCAGGGTCCAGGAGAGAGCGCCTGGCGGCTGCCCTTCAACGCCTCTCCAGGATATTCCGCCATGCGAACCATTTTGCCCGACGCCGAAGCCGGCGCCGCCCCCATTGCCTCATCTCTTTCCTCACCTGCGGCCACCCCTGCGGCGCGGCTCTTCGATGCGGCCCAGCGCCTTCTTCCGCTGCTCGAGGACGGAACGCCCTTCGACACCGGGCAGCTCCGGATCGCGATGACGTCGGCCTACGGCCAGACCGATGCCGAGGGCGCATGGGACTGGAAGATGGCTTATGATGCGTGCGAGGCGGCGCAGGTCCTGCTGCTGCGCCGCTACGGGCGCGCGCTGGCCGCTCGCGGCCGCGCGCCGCAGCGCCAGCTCGCCATGTGGCAGCGCATCGCGGCGCGTGTCCCGACCCAGACGCGGCGCTCCGAGGAGGGGCAGTCCTTCCAGCAATTCTCGACCCCGCTGCCGCTCGCCTTCGTCGCCGCTTTCGCTGCCGCGATCCGGCCCGGCGATTGCGTGCTCGAGCCCTCGGCGGGGACGGGAATGCTCGCCGTGCACGCGGGTCTTGCCGGCGCGACGCTCGCGCTCAACGAATTCGCCGAACTGCGCGCGGGCTTGCTCGAGCTGCTCTTCGCGCCGACGCTGGTCAGCCGTCACGATGCCGCGGCGATCGACGACCGGCTCGATCCTGGGGTCGCGCCCGATGTCGTTCTGATCAACCCGCCATTCTCCTCACTCGTGAATGTCGATCGCAAGATGAAGGGCGCGGCGCTTCGTCACATCGCCTCGGCGCTGGCGCGGCTGAAAGACGGCGGCCGGCTTGTCGCCATCGTGGGTGCCGGCTGCTCGCCTGAGGCGCCGGCATGGCGCGGCGCCTTCATCCGCTTGCAGGAAAGCGCCACGCTTCGTTTCTCGGCGGCGATCGCCGGCAAGGTCTTCGCCAGGCATGGCACGACGATACCCACCCGCCTCATCGTGATCGACAAGGTTCCCGCGGGCGATCCCGCGCAGCTTCCACAAAGCCGCGGCGAAGCCCCCGACCTTGCCACATTGCTCCAATGGGTCGAGGAGGATCTGCCGCCGCGCCCGGCACCGCCCGCTTTGCCCGTTGCACCGGCGACGGCGGTGCAGGCCCGAGCGACGGCGAATGTTGATGACGCATGTGCCCGGGCTTCGGCAAAGGCTGCGCCGCCCGGCGATGCCGGCGTCGAGCTTGGCTATGAAACATTGGACTGGGTGCCGCCCGAGGGCCAGCTCGGCGACACGATCTACGAGCCCTATGCACTTCAATCGCTCTCCATTCCCGGGGCGAGGCCGCATCCCACCGCGCTCGTCCAGTCGGCCTCGATGGCATCGGTCGCGCCCCCCAAGCCTGTCTATCGACCGCATCTGCCGGCGCATCTCGTCAGCGAAGGCGTGCTGTCCGACGCGCAGCTTGAATCGATCATCTATGCGGGCGAAGCCCATGGCGGGCATCTCTCGGGTGCGTGGACGGTCGATGCCACCTGGGACGTCGTCGGCGCCGCATCCGATGACGCGGAAGGCGCGGTGCAGTTCCGGCGCGGCTGGTTCCTCGGCGACGGCACCGGCGCGGGCAAAGGCCGGCAGGTCGCGGGCATCATTCTCGATAATATGCTGAAAGGCCGCCGCCGTGCGCTCTGGATCTCGAAGTCGGACAAGCTGCTCGAAGACGCGCAGCGCGACTGGTCGGCGCTGGGGCAGGAGAAATTGCTCGTCACGCCGCTGTCGCGCTTCCGGCAGGGGGCACCGGTGAAGCTCGGCGAGGCCATTCTCTTCACCACCTATGCGACATTGCGTTCGCAAGGGCGCGAGGGGAAGGCGAGCCGGATCGAGCAGATCGTCGAATGGCTCGGCCGCGACTTCGACGGCGTCATCATCTTCGATGAAGCCCATGCGATGGCCAATGCCGCGGGTGGGAAGGGCGAACGCGGCGATCAGAAGCCTTCGCAGCAAGGCCGTGCCGGGCTTCGCCTCCAACATGCGCTTCCCGAGGCGCGCATCGTCTATGTCTCGGCGACGGGTGCCACGACGGTTCAGAACCTCGCTTATGCGCAGCGTCTGGGTCTCTGGGGCGGCAGTGATTTCCCCTTCGCATCGCGTGCCGATTTCGTCGCGGCGATCGAGGACGGCGGGGTTGCGGCGATGGAAGTGCTCGCGCGCGACCTGAAGGCGCTCGGCCTTTACGCGTCGCGTTCGCTCTCCTTCGACGGCGTCGAATATGAGCTGCTCGAACATGCGCTGACGGGCGAACAACGGCGCATCTACGACAGCTATGCCGCCGCCTTCCAGGTCATCCACAATAATCTCAATGCCGCGATGGAGGCGGCGGGGGTGACGAGCGCAGAACATGGCACATTGAATGCCCAGGCCAAGTCGGCGGCGCGATCGGCGTTCGAGAGCACCAAGCAGCGCTTTTTCAACCATCTCATCACCGCGATGCAGACGCCGAGCGCGATCGCGAGCATCGCGCGCGATCTTGAGGCGGGCCATGCGGCGGTCGTCCAGATTGTCTCGACCGGCGAGGCCTTGCAGGAGCGGCGGCTCGCCGAGATCCCGGCGGACGAGTGGAACGATGTGTCGGTCGACATCACGCCGCGCGAATATGTGCTCGATTATCTGGCATCGAGCTTCCCGGTCCAGCTGTTCGAACCCTGCACCGACGGCGACGGCAATCTTTCCTCGCGCCCGGCCTATGACGGCGATGGCAATATGATCGTCAGCCGCGAAGCCTGCCGCCGCCGCGATGCGATGATCGAGAAGCTGGCGAGCTTGCCCCCGGTGCCGGGCGCGCTCGACCAGATCGTCCAGCATTTCGGGGCCGACAAGGTGGCCGAGGTGACCGGGCGCTCGCGGCGGATCGTGCCGCGGGTCGGCGATGACGGTGACCTCCGTTTCGCGGTCGAAAACCGGCCTGGCAGCGCCAATATCGGCGAGACCCATGCCTTCATGGACGATGAGAAGCGAATTCTCGTCTTTTCGGAAGCCGGCGGCACCGGGCGGTCCTATCATGCCGACCTTGGCGCGAAGAACCAGCGCCGCCGCATCCATTATCTGCTCGAGGCGGGCTGGAAGGCCGATGCCGCGATCCAGGGGTTCGGACGCACGAACCGCACGAACCAGAAGCAGCCGCCGATGTTCCGCCCGGTATCGACCGACGTGAAGGCGCAGAAGCGCTTCATCTCGACGATCGCGCGGCGGCTCGACACGATGGGCGCGATCACGCGGGGGCAGCGGCAGACGGGCGGCCAGAATATGTTCAGCGCGCACGACAATCTGGAATCCTTCTATGCCCGCGACGCGCTCCGCCAGCTCTACATGCTGATCGTGCGCGGCAAGGTGGAGGGCTGTTCGCTGCTCAGCTTCGAGACCGCAACCGGGCTGTCGCTGCTCGATGCCGAAGGCGGGATTCGCGACGAACTGCCGCCGATCACGACCTTCCTCAACCGCATGCTCGCGCTCACCATCGACCTTCAGAATATATTGTTCGAGGCGTTCGAGGCGCTCCTCATCGCGCGGATCGAGGCGGCGGTGGCGGCGGGCAGCTATGAGGTCGGTCTCGAAACGCTGCGCGCCGAGAGTTTCGTCGTCACCGATCGCCGGACGATCTACACCCATCCCGGCACCGGCGCCGAGACCCAGCTTCTGACCATCGACCGGAGGGACCGCGTCGTCCCGCTCTCGCTCGGCAAGGCGCTCGATCTCGCACGGACCGAGGACGCGGCGTTGCTGGTGAACGGGCGTTCGGGCCGGGCAGCGGTCAAGCTGCGCGCGCGCAGCCTCATCGACGACGAGGGTGCGGTGCATCGCCGTTTCCGCCTGATCCGCCCGATGGAGACAGTGCTGATCCTCGCCGAGCAGTTCGGGGCGAGCCACTGGACTATCGTCGATGCGGAGGCGTTTACCGCGGCGTGGGAAGCCGAACTTGGAGAGCTTCCCGACTATGAGACCGGAACACTGCACATGGTCTCGGGGCTCCTGTTGCCGATCTGGCGCAGCCTGCCGAACGAGTCGACGCGGGTCTACCGGCTGCAAACCGATGCGGGCGAGCGCGTCATCGGCCGCCGCGTATCGCCCGCATGGGCCGCGCGGATCGTCGATGACGGGCCGCCGAAGCTGTCGGCCGAACAAGCCTGGTCGACGCTGCTTGCGGGCGAAGCCGTCCTTCACCTCGCTGAGGGTCAGCGCGTCGCGCGCGTCCGCTCGATGAACGATTGGCGGATCGAGCTCACCGGTTTCAACGATCTGGGGATCGAGCGCCTCAAGGCATTTGGCTTGATTTCGGAGATCGTCTCGTGGAAATTGAAGCTCTACGTGCCGGCAGGGGCTGCTGGCGCCGATGTGTTCGCGAAGCTCGTCGATCGGTTTCCGATTGAACGGGTCAGCGACCGCAAGGCCGCCTGAAGGAGCCCCGCATGGAAAGTCCAGCCCGTGAACTCGCGCGCCGTCTCGGTGAAAATGCCGAGGCGGTGTGCCGTCACTATCTCTCGAACGGTCGCCGTGAAGGCCATTATTGGCTGGTCGGCGATGTGCATAATGCGCCGGGGCGAAGTCTTTATGTCCGTCTCAGCGGTGACGACGGCAAGCCGCGCGCTGGAAAATGGACCGATGCGGCGACCGGCGACCATGGCGACTTGCTCGACATCATCGCCGCGAGCTGCACGCATATGAGCCTCGGCGAAACGCTTGCCGAGGCGCGGCGCTTCCTGAGCCTGCCTCCGCCTGACCTGGTGAAGCGCAACCCGCGTCCGCGGCGGGCGAGCCCGGGAAGCAGGGAGGCGGCCGCGCGGCTTTGGGCGGCTTCGAAACCCATCGCCGGGACGCTGGTGCCAATCTATCTCGCGGGCCGCGCTCTTCGGCGGGGCGGGGATTTGCCGGCGCTGCGATATCATCCGCATTGCTATTATCGCCGGTCCGAAGAGGATGCCCCATCGGTCAAGCCGGCATTCCCGGCGATAATCGCCGCTGTCACCGATTTGGACGGCTCGCTCATGGGCGTCCATCGCACCTGGCTCGATCCGGCACGGCCGGCCAAGGCGCCGGTGGCCTATCCGCGGCGCGCGATGGGACATCTTTTGGGGCATGGCGTTCGCTTCGGGCTGGCGGGAGAGGTCATGGCTTTCGGTGAGGGCATCGAGACCATGCTGTCATTGCGCGAGGTCGCGCCATCGCTGCCGCTCGTCGCCGGCCTCTCGGCGGCGCATCTCGCGGCGCTCCTGTTTCCGACAGGCTTGCGGCGCCTCTACGTCGCGCGCGACGATGATCCCGCGGGGCGCGCCGCTTGGGCCGCGCTGAACGAGCGCGCCTTGCCGCTGGGCATCGCGGTCCACGCGCTTGAGCCGCAGCGCGACGATTTCAATACCGATCTCCGCCGCGTCGGCCCGGCGCGGCTGGCAGAAGGGCTGCGGTCGCAGTTGACGCCTGTCGATGCGGGGAGATTTCTTGGACGATGATGCCTGACAAAAACCGTTCGGCTTGGAGCCCGGACGCTATCGTGCCCTTTTACGTATCGAGGCTCTTCTTTTCATAGATGGTCGTGATGGCCGTGCCGTCCCACATATAGCAGAGATGCCGTTCCTGCCGGCAGTTGGACAGGAGGCGCGGCCGGAAGGCGGCGGCGCATTCGCCGCCGGGATGGCGGACGCTCTGGTAGAGGATACCGTCCGAACCCGCATCGCGCAGCTCGGCCCCGAGCCCTTGCGCATGGATATAGCTGTCCGGATCGTAGAGATGCGCATGGCTGTCCGCGAGACCGCGAATGTCGTGGAGACCGGCCTCGAGGTCGACGGCATAGACGCGCATGTCGATCTCCTGGGCGGGCTCGTCGGTCGCTGCGAGGAATCTGGCGCGGTGGTGCCGCGTTTCGGCGATCGCTGTGTCCAGCGTGAGGCCGGCGTAGAAGACACCGAAGCTGCCGTCGGTAAAACGGCTGCCCTCGGGATTGAGATGGGTGAAGGCCGCCATGATCGGTGTCGTGCCGGGACCCGAAACACGGTCCTCGGGCGGTACGAGCGCGAGCACGCCGACTTCGTCGCGGAGGCGATCGTTGGTGATCGCCTCGATCTGGAAGACCGCCTCGAGATCGTCCGGATCGGCAACCTTTTCGAACAGGCCGATCGGCGGGAAGCGGCTGGGGATGATGCGGTAGCAGGGCGTCCAGCTCGTCGCCGTGACCGGAATGTCGAGCGGCATGGGCTTAGCCGCGCTGCCCGTCGATATATTGCCGCACGACATAAAGGTCCGAGACATTGCCCGACACCATCCGGTCGAGGGCGGACTTGCCGGCGAAGCTCTTCGCCTTGTTCGGCTTGCGGACCCACTCGTCCGCGGTCTGCGGCACGAGAATCTGCAAGCCTTTGTAGATGCCCATCACATAGGAAATCCGCTCGAGCGCATCCTTCGAAAGCGCCGCGACCTCGCCGCGTTTCCAATTGTGCAGCGTCGAACGGCTGTCGAGCCCGAGGACCGCCATCTGCTCGCTTTCGCTGAGCTTCCACGCCTCGGCGATATTGAAAAAGGTGCGCAGAGCCGGGCCGGTGAGATCCTTCCGGTCGATCGTCTTCGCTACGGCTGTTGCCATGTCGGGCTCCTTTCATGGTCCATATGTTCCGTTATTGTGCTAAAGTCAATATTTATACCGAATAGGAACATTCTTGGCCATGAGATCCCAGCCGCAGCGATGGCGATGTCCGAAAAACATATAGGAATTTCGGACACATTCGATCTCGCCGTATCGCTTTGCCGAGTATCTGGCCGTGCGCGCAGGCGAAACTCCTAATGGCGCGGCACCCATCACATTCTGCGTGCGCAGGGCCGCAGCGGCACGAGCGGCTCGCCATATCCGGATGGAGGTACAGGGCTTTTGCTATCTTCTTCCGGAAAGCTGCACCTCCGGCCTTCGCTGGAGGGCGACTGCGGCAGCGCGCGCGGGCCTCGCAATGGCTTGGCGTGCGGCTATTTTCCGCCGGGGCTCTGCCCCTTTGCATCGCGAGGCAAAATAGCCTTCGCCCGCCATCCTTCGCTGCGCTTCGGCCGCCCGGGCTCTGCCCGTGCGGTGCGGACCCGCACCCGCCGCCGCGGAGGCGTCGCCGCGAAGGCCGCGAGAGGCGCGGCCGCCAGATGCGAGAGATGACATGACCGACCTGTCCGACCTTCCCGAACACGGCGAACCGCATGAACCCGGCGCCAGCGCTTATCTTCTTCAGGAAATGCAGCTTTATGGTCACCGTCCCTATGACGACGAGCCCGATGGCAGGCCGCTTCCCGACGACCGGCTCGCCGGCGGTGCCGTCGCCGACATCTTCGACGCAATGGCGGGTTGCCTTGTCGATACCCGCATCGAGCCCGATCTCGAAGACCTGCTCTGGAACATCGTCAATATCTTTCACCGAGCCGGCGAGCGGATCGAACGCGACCTCGATCGCAATGAGCAGGCGCAGCGCGAGCAGCAGCGCGAGCAGGACGGCAGCGAAATCCGCTCGGTCGAACTCGAGCGCAAGATCGCGGAAGGCATCACGATGATCGAGCGCCGCGATACGATGGAATTTTTCCGCGAATGCGCCGCCGAGCAGTTCCGCCTTCATGTCCGCAAGGCGTGGATGCCGCGCACTGGATCGCGCGCGCAGCACAAGACCTTGACCGCCTCGATGATCGACAGCCGCGATTTTCTCGACAAGAGGCTGCGCGAAAAGGCCGCAGCATTGATCCCCGAAGGCACCCGTGTCGCCTTCAGCGGTGGTCCCGGCTGCAACGATCACCAGCATATCTGGGCTGCGCTCGACCGTATCCACGCCCGCCACCCCGACATGGTGCTCATGCATGGCGCCACCCCCACCGGGGCCGAACGTGCCGCCGCCTGCTGGGCCGACACCCGCCGCGTGCCTCAGGTCGCTTTCCGGCCTGACTGGAACCGCCACAAGAAGGCCGCGCCCTTCAAGCGCAACGACCGGATGATCGACGCGATGCCTGCCGGGCTGGTCGTCTTCTCGGGCACCGGCATCCAGGACAATCTCGTCGACAAGGCGCGCGCGTTCGGCATCCCCGTCTGGGATTTTCGCGTGCCGCCCGAAACTTGACGGCAAATTTGACTGCAACACCGCTTGCCATCGGGCGAGCGGACTTACAGGGTGAGAATAGTTATGCGAACCGATGTCGATCATCTACCGGCGAACAAGCAGCGCGAGCTCGAGCGCGTGAAGGCGATCATCTTCGAGGAATTCGAGGATGCGATCGCACTCGCGACGATGAGCTGGAAGAAGAAGGGCCGGATCGAAAAGCTGATCCTTTACGGCAGCTATGCGCGTGGCGGCTGGGTCGATGAGCCCCATACCGCCAAGGGCTATCGTTCGGATTTCGACCTGCTCATCATCGTCAACGACAAGCGCCTGACCGAGCGGGTCGATTTCTGGCTGAAGCTCGAGGACCGGCTCATCCGCGAACTGGCGATCGACAAGACGCTGCACACGCCGGTCAATTTCATCGTCCACACCTTGCAGGAGGTGAACGACGGGCTCGCGCACGGGCGCTATTTCTTCATGGATGTCGCGAAGGACGGGATCGCGCTCTACGCATATGACGACAAAGAGCTGCACAAGCCGAAGCCGAAGACGCCCGAGCAGGCGCTGGCGATGGCGCAGGAATATTTCGAAGAGTGGATTCCCGGCGCGGCAGAGTTTTTAGAGGGATATAAGTTCTACATCGGTCGACGGAGTTACAAAAAGGCCGCATTCCTGCTGCATCAAAGCACCGAAAGTCTCTATCATGGCGTTCTGCTCGTCTGCACCTTCTATACGCCCTACGTTCACAATCTAGGTTTCTTGCGAACGCAGGCCGAGCGCATCGACATGCGTATCGTCAATGCTTGGCCACGCGAGACGCGTGCTGAGCGAGCCCGCTTCGAGAAGCTGAAGGAAGCCTATGTGAAGGCGCGCTATTCGAAGCATTATCGCATCACCGAGGAAGAGCTTCTCTGGCTCGGCAACTGCGTCGAGGAACTGGGACGCGCAGTCCATGCGATCTGCTCCGAGCGCATCGCGGAGCTCGAGGAGCGGTGCCGCCCGGCTCGATCGCCGGGCTAGTCGGCGGTGCTTTCCGCCTTTCGCAAGGCGTCGGCGATCATCGCGGCGAGCGATTCCTCGGCCTGGATGCGGGCGACATGGTCTTTTGAGTCCAAGTCGCGGCGGACCCATTGCGGAACCCGTTCGACAGCGCGCAGGACGATGCTGGTCAGTTCATCGGTCATGCGGGCGCTATATCGGAACGTGCCGGACTGGCAATCGCCAACGGTTAGGTGCGGCGATTGTGTCCTGGCTTAATCCTTGCCCAGGAACCGCTTGAAACGCTCGCGGCCTTCGACCGTCTGCACCGCGACGTCGGCGTTCGTGCATTCGTCGCCGCGCGTCGAGCCGGCTCGGCAGTCGGCGACGACCTTTCGCGCCTCGTCGAGATTCGCCTCGAAATATTGGGTGCTGCGCGGCTCGCTTTGGCCGCAGGCGGACAGGATCAACCCGAGTGACAGGATAGCGGAATGTCGCAAATTCATTCTCCAGCCAGAAAATGGGAAGGAGAATATACCCGCCAAGACCTTGGGCGAAAGGCGAACTGGAACCAGATCTGGTTCTATTTCCCCAGGTCGATCAGTCTCTTGGCCCGCCCTTCCTATGCCGCCTGCGCTTCATAGCCGGCTTCGCGGATCGCCGCGATGAGCGACGCGCTGTCCGCGCTGGTCTCGACGCTGACCTGTCTTTCGGGAATGTCGGTTTCCACCGTGGCCGCGGTATCGATGCCCTGGATCGCCTTGGTGATCGAGCGCGCGCAGCCGCCGCATGTCATCCCGGGGATATTGAAACGGATAGTCATAGTGCCTCCAAACTTCGATTGAAGCTCGAAGATGGGGCTTGCCATCGTGACAAGGTCAATGCCCCCGAAGTGCATTTTCTTCCTCTTGACCTTCCCATCGTTGGAAGCCCCACATTCCGGTCGAACGAGCAAATCCGGAGAAAAATATGATGTCCGATGTTATCGAGTTGAGGCGGAAGCGCGATGTTCCCACCACCGGGCCGGAGCGTCTGAGCGTCGCCGTCGCCGGCATGACCTGCGCCTCCTGCGTCGGCCATGTCGAAAAGGCGATCGGCAAGCTGCCGGGCGTAACCGGGGTCGCCGTCAATCTGGCGACCAACCGCGCCGACGTGACATTCGCTGGAGCGTCCGATCCCGGTGCCGTCGTGCAAGCAGTCGAGCGCGCCGGCTATGAGGTGCCCGAGGCCGATGTGGAAATCGGCGTCGCGGGCATGACCTGCGCCTCATGCGTCGGGCATGTCGAAAAGGCACTGTCCAAGGTGCCGGGGGTCAGCAGCGCCACCGTCAATCTGGCGACCGAAAAGGCCAGCATTCGTTATCGCGCCAGCATCGCGTCGCTGGAAGATCTGGAGGCGGCGATCCGTGGCGCCGGCTATGAACCGCGCCGGATTGAGAGCGACAGCACATCGTCCGACCAGGAAGCTTCGGCGCGCGAGCAGGAATTAGGCAGCCTGCGCCGTTCGCTGTTTCTCGCGGCGGTGTTGGCACTGCCGGTGTTCATCCTCGAGATGGGCTCGCACCTCATCCCCGCCGTCCATGATTTCGTCATGGGTACGATCGGGATGCAGACGAGCTGGCTGATCCAGTTCGTCCTCACCACATTGGTGCTCTTCGGGCCCGGGCTGCGCTTTTTCCAGAAGGGCATTCCCGCGATCTTGCGCGGCACCCCCGACATGAACTCGCTCGTCACTTTGGGGACGAGCGCCGCCTGGGGCTATTCGCTCGTCGCGACCTTTGCCCCCGGCGTCCTGCCGCCCGGCACCGCCAATGTCTATTATGAAGCGGCGGCGGTGATCGTCGCGCTGATCCTGCTCGGTCGTTATCTCGAGGCCAAGGCCAAGGGCCGGACGTCGGAGGCGATCAAGCGGCTGGTCGGGCTTCAGGCGAAAACCGCCCGCGTCATGCGCGATGGCACGGCGCTGGAAGTCGCGCTCGCCGATGTCCGGACCGGCGATATCGTCCAGGTGCGCCCGGGTGAACGCGTGCCGGTCGATGGCGAAGTCGTCGACGGAAATTCCTATGTCGACGAGTCGATGATCACCGGCGAGCCGGTTCCGGTCGCCAAGGCGGCAGGCGCAGCCGTCGTCGGCGGCACGATCAACAAGACCGGCGCCTTCACCTTCCGCGCGACCAAGGTCGGCGCTGACACAGTGCTGGCGCAGATCATTCGCATGGTCGAGCAGGCGCAAGGGTCGAAGCTGCCGATCCAGGCAATGGTCGACAAGGTGACCGCCTGGTTCGTCCCCGCGGTGATGGGGATCGCGGGACTGACCTTCCTCGTCTGGCTCATCTTCGGCCCCGATCCGGCGCTGACCTTCGCCTTGGTGAATGCGGTCGCGGTGCTGATTACCGCCTGCCCATGCGCGATGGGGCTCGCGACCCCGACATCGATCATGGTGGGAACCGGGCGCGCCGCCGAACTGGGGGTGCTGTTCCGCAAGGGCGAAGCGCTCCAGACGCTGCGCGACGTGACCGTCATCGCGCTCGACAAGACCGGTACGCTGACCAAGGGGCGACCCGAACTGACCGACCTTGAACCGGCCGCAGGCTTCGGGCGCGACGAAGTGCTTGCCTTGGTCGCGAGCGTCGAAAGCCAGTCCGAGCATCCGATCGCCGAAGCCATCGTGGCGGCCGCGAACGCGCGGGGTCTTGATGTTTCATCGCCCGAGGCGTTCGAAGCCATTCCCGGTTACGGCGTATCGGCAAGGGTTGGCGGCCGCGAGGCGCAGGTCGGTGCCGACCGCTTCATGACCAGGCTGGGACATGATGTCTCGGCCTTTGCTGCTAAGGCCCGCGAACTCGGGGCGATGGGCCGAACGCCGCTCTATGCCGCGATCGATGGCAAGCTCGCCGCGGTGATCGCGGTCGCCGATCCGGTCAAGGACACGACGCCCGAGGCGATCCGGGCACTCCACGCCCTCGGGCTCAAGGTCGCGATGATCACCGGCGACAATCAGGCGACGGCCGATGCCGTCGCGCGCACGCTCGGGATCGACGAAGTCGTCGGCGAAGTGCTGCCAGACGGCAAGGTCGATGCGATGAACCGGCTGCGTGCTGGCGGCCGCAAGGTTGCGTTCGTCGGCGACGGCATCAACGACGCCCCCGCGCTTGCCGAGGCCGACGTCGGCCTGGCGATCGGCACCGGCACCGATGTCGCGATCGAGTCCGCCGACGTCGTGCTGATGTCGGGTGACCTGCGCGGAGTGGTCAATGCGATCGCGCTGTCGAAGGCGACGATCCGCAACATCCAGCAGAACCTCTTCTGGGCATTCGGCTATAATGCGGCGCTGATTCCCGTCGCCGCGGGGGCGCTCTATCCGCTGAACGATACGTTGCTGTCGCCGGTGTTCGCCGCCGGCGCGATGGCGTTGTCGAGCGTCTTCGTGCTAAGCAACGCACTCAGGTTGAAGACCTTCCGGCCGGTGATCGCCGCCGACAAGGGAAAAGAAGGAGAGGCGGCATGAACATCGGCCGCGCCGCGAAAATATCGGGCGTCTCTCCAAAGATGATCCGCTATTACGAACAGACGGGTCTCATCCCCAAGGCTGCGCGTCAGGACTCGGGTTACCGCGACTATGACGACGCCGACGTGCACCGCCTGCGCTTCATTCGGCGCGCGCGCGATCTCGGCTTTACTGTAGAGCAAATCGGCGAGCTGCTTGGTCTTTGGTCCGACCGAAGCCGCGCCAGCGCCGACGTCAAGGCTTTCGCGCTCGAACATATCGAGCGGCTCAAGGAAAAAATGGCCGAGATCGAAGCCATGGTGCGGACGCTCGAGACGCTGGCGGATCATTGCCACGGTGACGACAGGCCCGATTGCCCGATCATCGAGGGGCTGGCGGAAGAGGGGGGCGCGACGCCGCGCCTCCAACCGCGCGAACCCCGGCGCTTCGGCAGGTCCGGCGGACAATCCGCCCGGCGCCATGCCTCGAGTTCATCGAACCGCACGCACTAGCCTGGCCTCGGGATCATTTGGCCCTTCCGCATGCGGAGGGGCCTTTCCTGATTCTTCGCGGGACATAGTCCTGACCAACGCAGTCGCCACACGCTAGATTACTATTACCGCTCGGCTCCGCCTACTAATAGGCGCGGTGTCTTCTACGGATTCATATGCATTCGACGCCGACGAAGAAAATCTCTTGACCCTCGAACGATGGAAAACCGCACCCCCCGAAATATGAGCTCGCCATCCATCCGGATCGGCGAGCAAGGATTCGGAGGTTGAGATGCGGAAATCGAGGGTCGCCGCGGCGCTGGGCGCGATATTGGCGACGGGGCTGGTGGTGCTTTGGGTGCGCGGGCCGGAAGGCGGCGAACAGGCCACTGCGCCGGGGCCGCCGATGGTGCTCGCCGCATCGGTCGTCGTGCAGGATCATGTGCCGCGTTCGACCTATACCGGTCGCTTGACCGCGGTCGAGACGGTCGATCTCAAGCCGCGCGTCTCGGGCTATATTGCCGACATCAGCGTTCCCGAGGGGCAGATCGTCCGGCGCGGGCAGATCCTTTTTCGCCTCGATAATGCGCCCTTCGCCGCGCGGCACGCCGCGGCGCGGGCGGCGACGCGTGAAGCCGAAGCGCGGCTGGGGCTCGCGCAGGCCGAGGATGCGCGTGCGCGCAGGCTGGTTGCCGAGGGGGTCGCCGGGCGCGAACGCTCGGACGTGACGACCGCGACCTTGCGCGAACGCGAAGCGCAGGTCGCGTCGGCGCGCGCCGCCGAACGGCTGGCCGCGCTCGACCTTCGCTATGCCGGCGTCGAGGCGCCTATCGCGGGCCGGGTCGGCCAGATTCTCGTCACCCGCGGCAATCTGGTCGCTGGCGGCGAGGCGGCGACGCCGCTCACCACCATCGTCTCGGTCGATCCGCTCCACGTCGAATTCGATGTCGACGAGGCGACCTATCTCCGCTCGCTCGCCGATCGGCGCGGCCATGGTGCCGAGGCCAAGGTCGGCGTCCGCCTCGAAGATGGAAGCACCCGAACGGCGCGGCTGGACTTCATCGGCAACCGCCTCGACCGCGCGACGGGGACGATCCGCGCGCGCGCGGTCCTGCCCAATCCGGGCGGACGTCTGGCGCCGGGCCTGTTCGCCGAGGTCGATGTCGCGACCGATGATGCACGCCGCGCACTGCTCGTCAGCGACCTCGCGATCGGCGTCGAACAGGGGCGGCGCTTCGTCCTCGTGCTGGGCGAAAAGAATATGACCTGTCTGTCGTCAGAACATTTGGCGCAGATCGCGGCGTAGATTAGCGGAGCGCGGGCCTCGTCCTGGGGTTGATATTAAGCGGCGAGCTTGCGGTGCTGC
>NZ_MEFH01000075.1:0-34771 GCF_001725095.1 Sphingopyxis sp. SCN 67-31
GTCGAAGAGCATGAAGGTGATGCCCTGATATTTGTTCGCCTTGTCGGTGCGGACGAGGCAGAAGATCCAGTCGGCCTTGTCGGCATAGCTGGTCCAGATTTTCGACCCGTTGACGACCCAGTGATCGCCCTTGTCTTCGCCGAAGGTTTGCAGGGACACGAGGTCGCTGCCCGAACCCGGTTCCGAATAGCCCTGACACCAGCGGATTTCGCCGCGCGCGATCTGGTTCAGATAATGGACCTTCTGCTCCTCGGTCCCGAACTTGAGCAGCGCCGGGCCGAGCATCCAGATGCCGAAGCTGTCGAGCGGCGAGCGCGCGTGGATGCGCTTCATTTCCTGGCGCAGGATCTTCGTTTCTTCGGGGCTGAGGCCGGCGCCGCCATATTCCTTCGGCCAGTCGGGAACGGTGTAGCCCCTGGCGACGCACGCTTCGAGCCACTGTTTCTGCGCCGCGTTCTTGAACACGAACTTGCGTCCGCCCCAGCAGACGTCGTCCTCGTCGCGCACGGGCTCGCGCATTTCGGGGGGGCAATTGGCTTCCAGCCAGGCACGCACCTCGGCGCGGAAAGCGTCCGGATCGCTCATCTTCACAGGCTCCTCTTCTGCCGCGCAAACTAGTAGGACTCGGCAAGTTTACGCAAGCGTCAACTTGGATGCGACAAGCTGCCGCTACGGCGCCGTAGCGTCGGTTTGCGAGCCGTTGACGCGCCTTCCCGTGCGCCTAAGCTGGGTGGCAAAAGAAAACGGGAGAGCAGACAATCATGCGATTCGCAGGCAAGGTCGCCGTCGTCACCGGCGCGGCATCGGGGATCGGCAAGGCCGCCGTTCTGAAACTGGCGAGCGAAGGGGCTCACGTCTTCGCCGCCGACATCGACGAAGCCGGCGGGCAGGCGCTCGCCGCCGCCTCGAACGGCCGGATCGATTTCATCCGCTGCGACGTGACGCAGCCGGCCGACATCGAGGCGCTGATGAACGCCGCGGCCGCGAAGGGCGGCGGCATCGACATCGTCTTCAACAATGCCGGCGCGGGCGGCGACCGCGCCCCGATCGACGAGATCACGCCCGAGGGCTGGGACCGCACGATGGACCTGCTGCTGAAATCGGTCGCGATGGGCATCCGCTATGCCGCGCCGCACATGAAGGGGCGCCCCTCCACGAAAAGCGGGGGCGCGAGCATCGTCAACACCGCGAGCGTCGCGGCGCTGGGCGCCGGCTATTCGCCGACCGCCTATGCCGTGGCGAAGGCGGGGGTGCTGCACCTGACCAAGGTCGCGGCGACCGACCTCGCGCAATATGGCATCCGCGTCAACGCGATCTGCCCCGGCTTCATCAACACCAACATCTTCACCGAATCGCTCGAAGTGCCCGAAGCGAGCAAGGACGCCGCGAAGGCGATCATCGCCGACATGAGCGCGCACGCGCAGCCCGTCGCGCGCGGCGGCCAGCCGGAGGACATCGCCAATGCGGTCGCCTATCTGGCGAGCGAGGACGCGGGCTTCATGACCGGCACCCACATGCTGGTCGACGGCGGGCTGACGATCGGCCAGCGCCATGCCTGGGACCCCAATGAACCGGGGATGTTCGACGCGCTGACGGCGATGGAGGAAGCGGCGAAGGCCGGGGCGGCCGCGTGACCGCCGCCGCGGCGGAGGCGCGGCTGCCGCTGCGCCTCAAACTCTATCACGGCCTCGGCAGCATCGCCTATGGCGTGAAGGACAACGGTTTCTCGACCTTCCTGCTGCTTTTCTACAATCAGGTGCTGGGGATGGACGCGAAGCTGGTCAGCCTCGCGCTGATGCTCGCGCTCGTGCTCGACGCCTTCGTCGATCCGGTGATCGGCTACCTGTCCGACCAGACGCACACGCGCTGGGGCCGGCGGCTGCCGTGGCTCTATTTGGCGCCGATCCCGCTCGCCTTCGCCTGGTTCGCGCTGTGGACGCCGGACGCCGACGCCGCGCCCGGCTTCTGGCACCTCGTCATCGTCGCGATGATCGTGCGCAGCCTGGTGTCGTGCTGCGAGGTGCCGTCGGTCGCGTTGCTTCCCGAACTGACGCGCGATTACGACGAGCGGACGACGCTGATGCGCTATCGCTTCCTGTTCGGCTGGGCGGGCGGGCTGCTGATGCTCTTCCTCGCCTATGACGTCTTTCTCGCCAAGTCGCTGCTGCAGGTCGAGGGCTATTATCAATATGGGCTGTTCGGCGGACTGCTGATGGCGGCGACGGTGCTGGTCTCCGCCGCCGGGCAGCATCGCTGGGCGGCGCGCTGGCCCGAACGCAAGCCGTCGACGCTGCGCATCGGCACCGCCTTTCGCGAGATTCGCGAGGCGCTGAGCCATCCGGCCTTCCTCGTCCTGCTCGCGGCGGGCGCGATCGCCTATACGAGTCAGGGGGTGACCTTCTCCATCTCCAACTATCTCTATATCTTCATCTGGCGCTTCTCGCCCGGCGCCTTCATGCTCTATCCGTGGGTGCTGTTCGCGAGCGTCGTCGGCACCTTCCTGCTCGTCGGCCCGGCGCACCGCCGCTTCGGCAAGCGCGCGACCGCGATCGCCGGCGGGCTGATCGGCATGGCCTTCTGGGTCACGCCGTTCCTGCTGCGCCATTTCGGCGCCTGGCCGGTCGAGGGCAGCACCGCCTCGACCGCCGGCCTGTTCGTCTTCTTCTTCCTCGCCAACCTGTTCAGCGTCGCGGTGATGATCTCCGGCGGGTCGATGATTGCCGACATCGTCGAGGCGTCGGAGGTCGAGACCGGGCGGCGCAGCGAGGGCACCTTCTTCGCCGGCAATTTCTTCATGCAGAAATGCGCGACCGGGCTCGGCATCTTCGTCACCGGGCTGCTCGTCGATATCGCGGGCATCCCCGAAAAGGCCGACCCGGCCAAGGTTCCCGAGGCGGTGATCGACGATTTCTCGCTCTATTACTGCGTGCTGGTGATCCTGTTCGCGGTCGTCTCTTCGCTGATCTTCCGCTATTATCCGATCGACCGCGCCGACCATGAGGCGCGCGTCGCGGCGCTGGCGAGCGCGCAGGCGGCGGCAGAGGAGCAGCGATGACCGCCGCGCCGCTCGCGGGCCTGCTGCCGACGCGGATCAAGCTCGCGCACGGGCTGGGCAGCGTCGCGCTGGGGGTGAAGGAGGCGGGGCTCACCACCTTCTTCATGATCTATTACAACCAGGTGCTCGGCTTCGACCCGCGCATCGTGTCGCTGGTGCTGATCGGCGCGATGTTCGTCGACGGGCTCGCCGACCCGCTGATCGGCCGCCTGACCGACGCAACGCGCACGCGGCTGGGGCGGCGGCTGCCGTGGCTCTATGGCGCCGCGGTGCCGATGGCGATCGCCTGGACGCTGCTGTGGCTGTCGCCCGACATCGCGACCCATTCGACGCTGGGCCTCGCACTCAACCTGATCGCGGTGCGCATCCTGGTGTCGGCGTGCGAGATTCCGTCGATCTCGCTCGTCGCCGAGCTGACCCACGACTATGACGAGCGCACCGCGCTGATGCGCTATCGCTTCCTGTTCGGCTGGCTCGGCGGGCTGCTCGCGACCGCGCTCGCCTATGGCTATTTCCTGAAATCGGACGATCCGGGCCAGAACGGCCTGCTCGATCCTTCGGGCTACGCCGCCTTCGGGCTGTTCGGCGCGGTGCTGATTCTCGTCTCGACGCTGGGCTCGGCGGCCGGGCAGCATCGGCGGATCATGACGCTGCCGCCGCGCCCGCCGGTGCAGCGCCACGGGCTCGCGATGCTCGCCGACATCGCGCTCGCCTTCCGCAATCCCGCCTTCCTGGCGCTGACGAGCGGGGCGCTGTTCCTCGTCACCGGCTATGCGACGATGATCGCGTCGGTCAATTACATGATGCTCTATGTCTGGCAGCTCAGCGATGCGCAGCTCGCCTGGTATCCGGCCGGGCTCGCCATCGCGGTGTTCGGCGCCTTCTTCGCGGTCGGCCGCGCGCACCGCCGCTTCGGCAAGCGCGACACCGCGGTCGGCGCGATCCTGTTCAGCGGCGCGGTTGGATTCCTGCCCTATGCCGCGCGCAACCTCGGCTGGTGGGCCGAACTGGGCGGCTGGCCGTCGATGATCCTGCTGCTGGTCTTCATGACCGTGTCGCTGCTCGGTTTCGTCGTCGCGACGATCTCCGCCTCGTCGATGGTCGCCGAGATCGTCGAGGCGCACGAGGTCGAGCACGGGACGCGGATCGAGGGGGTCTTCTTCGCCGGCTATCTGATGACCCAGAAATTCGGCCAGGCGCTCGGCATCTTCCTGGTCGGCGAACTCGTCGTCTTCGCCGGGCTCGGCGACCGCGTCCGGCCCGAGGATCTGGCGCCCGGCACCGCCACCGCGCTGGCGTGGGCCTTCACGGGCGCGATGGTTTTGATCTCCATCATCGCCGCGCTGCTGCTGCGCCGCTATACGATCGACCGGGCCGGCCACGAGGCCCGCCTCGCCGCCCTCGCCTCGACCAGGCGCGAGGGGCCGACACCGTAGCGGAAGATTGCGCGCGCTTTGCGCTTCGGGCAATTTTCTGCGCCGCGGGACTTGGCAAAGGGGGGCGAATCGGCCCATAGGCTTACGTGAACGTAAAGGGAAAGGAAGCTGCGATGGATTTCGACCTCACCGATCGGCAGAAGCACTGGCAGGGCCGGGTGCGCGAATTCATCGAACGCAAGGTGCGGCCCGCGGTCCCGACCTACAAGGAGCAGGATGCGGCGGGCGATCGCTGGAAGGTGATCCAGATCGTCGAGGACCTGAAGGCCGAGGCGAAGGCTGCAGGCATCTGGAACCTGTTCATGCCGCCGCGCAGCGACGCGCATCATCATGTCGACGAGACGTTCGAGTTCGAGGGTCCCGGCCTCACCAACCTCGAATATGCGCTGTGCGCCGAGGAGATGGGCCGCGTCGGCTTCGCGAGCGAGGTGTTCAACTGTTCGGCGCCCGACACCGGCAACATGGAGGTGTTCCATCGCTACGGCACCGCCGCTCAGAAGGAAAAATGGCTGAAGCCGCTGATGAACGGCGAAATCCGTTCGGCCTTTTTGATGACCGAGCCGCAGGTCGCCTCGTCCGATGCGACCAATATCGAGACGCGGATCGAGCGCGACGGCGACGATTATGTGATCAACGGCACCAAATGGTGGTCGTCGGGCGCGGGCGATCCGCGCTGCAAGGTCGCGATCGTGATGGGCAAGACCGACTTCGGCGCCAAGCGCCACCAGCAGCAGTCGATGCTGGCGGTGCCGATGGACGCGCCGGGCATCAACATCATCCGCCACCTGCCCGTCTTCGGCTATGACGACGCCCCGCACGGCCATATGGAAATCGAACTGAAGGACGTGCGCGTCAACGCCGAGGATGCGATGCTGCTGGGCGAGGGCCGTGGGTTCGAGATCGCGCAGGGCCGGCTCGGGCCGGGGCGCATCCATCACTGCATGCGCACGATCGGCGTCGCCGAGGAAGCGCTGGAGAAGATGTGCCGGCGGCTCCAGTCGCGCGTCGCCTTCGGCAAGACGATCGCCGAGCACAGCATCTGGGAACAGCGCATCGCACGCGCGCGCATCGATATCGAGATGACGCGCCTCCTGTGCCTGAAGGCGGCCGACATGATGGACAAGGTCGGCAACAAGTCGGCGGCGGCCGAGATCGCGATGATCAAGGTGCAGGCGCCGTCGATGGCGCTGCAGATCATAGACGACGCGATCCAGGCGCATGGCGGCGGCGGCGTCAGCGAGGATTTCGGCCTCGCCAAGATGTATTCCGGGCAGCGCACGCTGCGCCTTGCCGACGGGCCGGACGAGGTTCACGCGCGCGCCATCGCCCGCATCGAGCTTGCCAAGCATTCGGCGGCGCTGAACGACCCGGGCTTTTCGTCGGGCGACGTCGGGGTTTCGCGTTAAATCTTGAACCGTTCGCCCTGAGCCTGTCGAAGGGCCGTTCTTTTCTTTTGACGACATGAAGGAAGAACGGTGCTTCGACAAGCTCGGCACGAACGGCAATGAGGGAAGCATAGAATGACCAAAGCCGCCGTCCTGATCGAACCCGGCAAGCCGCTCGTCATCGAGCAGATCGTCGTCGACGCGCCCGGCCCGCACGAGGTGCGCATCCGCACCGCCGCCTGCGGCCTGTGCCATTCGGACCTGCATTTCATCGACGGCGCCTATCCGCACCCGCTGCCCGCGATCCCGGGCCACGAGGCGGCGGGGATCGTCGAGGCGGTCGGCAGCGAGGTGCGCACGGTCAAGCCCGGCGACGCGGTCGTCACCTGCCTGTCGGCCTTCTGCGGCCACTGCGAATTCTGCGTGACGGGCCGCATGTCGCTGTGCCTCGGCGGCGACACGCGGCGGCCGGCCGGATCGGCGCCGCGCATCACGCGGCCCGACGGATCGCCCGTCAACCAGATGCTCAACCTCAGCGCCTTTTCGGAGGTGATGCTGGTCCACGAACATGCCTGCGTCGCGATCGACCCGGATATGCCGCTCGACCGCGCCGCGGTGATCGGCTGCGCGGTGACGACGGGCGCGGGAACGATCTTCAACGCCTGCAAGGTCACGCCGGGCGAGACGGTCGCGGTCGTCGGCTGCGGCGGCGTCGGCCTCGCGACGATCAACGCCGCGAAGATCGCGGGCGCGGGGCGCATCATCGCCGCCGACCCGGTGCCCGAGAAGCGCGAGCTGGCGATGAAGCTGGGCGCGACCGACACGGTCGACGCGCTCGCCGACGATGCTGCGAAGCAGATCGTCGAGATGACCAGGGGCGGCGTCGATCATGCGATCGAGGCGGTCGGGCGCCCGGCTTCGGCAAAGCTCGCGGTGGCGTCGCTGCGCCGCGGCGGCACCGCGACGATCCTGGGCATGATGCCGCTCAATGAACAGGTTGGGCTCGGCGCGATGGACCTGCTCGCGAGCAAGAAGCTGCAGGGCGCGATCATGGGCGGCAACCGCTTCCCGGTCGACATTCCGCGACTGGTCGATTTCTACCTGCGCGGACTGCTCGACCTCGACAGCATCGTCGCCGAGACGATTCCGCTCGAGAAGATCAACGAGGGATTCGACAAGATGAAGAAGGGCGATGCCGCGCGGTCGGTGATCGTGTTCGATCAGTGATCCTCCATCCCCTTGCTCAGCCCGAACGGGAAAAGAGGCCCGCATGACGACAGCAATGGACGCACAGAAACTTTTCTCCGGCACCGTCGCGCCCGAGGGCGCCGACATCCTCGACGAGGCGAAGCTGACGGCGTGGATGGAAGCGAATGTCGAAGGCTTTCAGGGACCGCTGACGCAGAGCAAGTTCGCCGGCGGCCAGTCGAATCCGACATACAGGATCGCCTCGCCGTCCGGCAATTATGTGCTGCGCCGCAAGCCCTTCGGTCCGCTGCTCCCCTCGGCGCACGCGGTCGACCGCGAATACAAGGTGCAGGCGGGGCTCCACAAGATGGGCTTCCCGGTCGCGCGCCAGTACGGGCTGTGCACCGACGAAAGCGTGGTGGGAAGCTGGTTCTATGTGATGGACATGGTCGACGGCCACACCATCTGGGACGGGTCGATGCCGGGATCGACGCCGGAGAATCGCCGCGCCACTTATGATGCGATGATCGACACGCTCGCCGCGCTGCACGGCGTCGATGTCGCAGCGGCGGGATTGTCCGATTTCGGCAAGCCGGGCAATTATTTCGGCCGCCAGGTCGACCGCTGGACCAAGCAGTACAGGCTGTCCGAAACCGAGACGATGGACGAGATGGAGCGGCTGATCGCGTGGCTGCCCGCGACGCTGCCCGAACAGACGCGCACCAGCGTCGTCCATGGCGACTATCGCATCGACAACATGATCTGGGCCAGCGATCGGCCGCAGGTGCGCGCGGTGCTCGACTGGGAACTGTCGACGCTCGGCGATCCGCTCGCCGATTTCACCTATGTCGCCATGGCGTGGGTGACCGAGAACGGCGGCCGGTCGGGCGTCGCCGACCTCGACCGCAAGGCGCTGGGCATTCCCGAGCTCGAAGAGGTGGTCGAGCGCTATTGCGCGGCGACCGGGCGCGACAGCGTGCCCGACATGAACTGGTATTTCGCCTATAATTTCTTCCGCCTCGCGGGCATCATGCAGGGGATCAAGAAGCGCGTCATCGACGGCACCGCTTCCTCCGCCCATGCGAAGGAGATGTCCGAACGCGTCCTGCCGCTCGCGCAGCGGGCGTGGGAGTTTGCCAGAAAGGCCGGCGCATGAATCTGTTCGACATGCAGGGCGAGGTCGCGCTGATCACCGGATCGTCGCGCGGCATCGGCAAGGCGATCGCCGAGGCGATGGCCGCGCACGGCGCAAAGGTCGTGATCTCGAGCCGCAAGCAGGACGCCTGCGACGCGGTGGCGGCGGAGATCAACGCGCGGCACGGAGCCGACACCGCGATCGCGGTCGCTGCGAACATTTCGTCAAAGGATGATCTGCAGCATCTGGTCGACGAGACGGTCGCCGCCTTCGGCCCCGTCACCGCGCTCGTCTGCAACGCCGCCTCCAATCCCTATTACGGCCCGTCGGCGGGAATCAGCGACGATGCGTTCCGCAAGATTCTCGACAACAACATCCTGTCGAACCACTGGCTGATCCACATGTGCGCCCCGGCGATGACGGCGGCGGGCAAGGGGTCGATCACGATCATCAGCTCGATCGGCGGGCTGAAAGGATCGTCGATCATCGGCGCCTATTGCATCTCGAAGGCCGCCGACATGCAGATGGCCCGCAATCTGGCCGACGAGTTCGGGCCCGCCGGCGTACGGGTGAACTGCATCGCGCCGGGTCTGATCAAGACCGATTTCGCCCGCGCGCTGTGGGAAAACCCCGACACGCTGGAGGTGTCGACGCGCCGGTCGCCGCTGCGCCGCATCGGCGAGCCGCACGAGATTGCGGGCGCCGCGGTCTTCCTCGCGAGCCCGGCGGGCGGCTTCACCACCGGCCAGACGATCGTCATCGACGGCGGCAACACATCGAGCGGAGGCTGAATATGGGCGCTTTGGACGGCAAGATCGCGATCATCACCGGCGCGGCCAGCGGCATTGGCCGCGCGAGCGCGCTGCGCTTTGCCGCCGAGGGCGCGAAGCTGGTCATCGGCGACAAGACGGCGGCGGTGCATGACACGGCGCAGGCGGTGAAGGATGCGGGCGGCGAGGCCGTCGCGCTCGAAATCGACGCGGGGGTCGAGGCCGACGTCGCGAAGCTCGTCGCAGCCGCCAAGGAGACCTACGGCGGGCTCGACATCGCCTTCGCCAATGCCGGGATCATCGGCGACATGGGCGGCATCTTCGACATCACGCCCGAAGGTTTCGCCGAGACGCTGCGCGTCAACCTGATCGGCCCGGCGCTGATGGTGAAGCACGCCGGCAAGGCGATGGTCGACCAAGGCCGCGGCGGTGCGATCGTGCTGACCGCGAGCGTCGCGGGGATCAATTCGGGCGCGGGTCCGGCCGCCTATTCGGCATCGAAGGCGGGGGTCATCAACCTCGCCAAGACCGCGGCACAGCAGATGACGAGCGCCAATGTCCGCGTCAACGCGATCTGCCCCGGCCTGACCGAGACGGGAATGACCCGGCCGACCTTCGACTATGCCAAGGAAAAAGGCGTCACCCACAAGATCGGCCAGCTCAATCCGCTGAAGCGCGCGGGGCAGCCCGAGGAGCTGGCGAACGTCGCCCTCTTCCTCGCGAGCGACCAGGCGAGCTATGTCAACGGGCAGGCGATCGCGGTCGACGGCGGCCTCACCAGCTCGCACCCGGTTACGCGCCAGCTTCTCGGCCAGACCTCGCACTAGAACGGAGACGATATGGGTCACGGTTTCGACACGGCGCGGCTGGATCGCATTCCAGCTTTTCTGTCCGCCAAATATGTGGAGACGGGCCGCCTGCCGCATGCCGCGACGCTGGTGTCGCGGCGCGGCGAGATCGCGCATCTGTCGTGCATCGGCGACGGCCGTCCCGGATCGGCGCTGAAGGAAGATGCGATCTTTCGCATCGCCAGCATGAGCAAGCCGATCACCTCGGTCGCCTTCATGACGCTGGTCGAGGAAGGCAAAGTCGCGCTGAGCGACCCGCTGGTCAAATTTTGCCCCGAGTTCAGGGACACCGGCGTGTTCGTCGCGGGGGGCGGCAACGTCCCCTTCCTGACCCGGCCGCCGGCGCGGCCGATCCTGATGGTCGACCTGCTCCGCCACACCGCCGGGCTGACCTACAGCTTTCAGGAGCGGACGCCGGTCGACGCCGCCTATCGCAAGACGAAGATCGACGATTTCGACGCCGACTACACGATGGACGGCTTCATCGAGGGGCTGGCGAAGATTCCGCTGCAATTCGACCCGGGCGCGCACTGGAACTATTCGATGGCGACCGACGTGCTGGGCGCGGTGATCGAGCGGATCGAGGGCAAGCCCTTCGCCGCGGTGCTCAAGGAGCGCATCTTCGATCCGCTCGGCATGGCCGACACCGGCTTTCAGGTGCCCGCCGACCAGCAGCACCGGCTGACCGACTGCTATGCCTTCGACCCGAAGGAGAAGATGAAGCCGTTCGACAGCGGCGACCGCAGCCGCTGGGCCAAGGCGCGCAGCTTCCATTCGGGCGGCGGCGGGCTCGCCTCGACGCTGCACGACTATCACCGTTTCTGCCTGATGCTGCTCGGCGGCGGCAAGCTGGAGGGGACGCGAATCATCAGCCGCAAGACGCTGGACCTGATGACAGCGAACCACCTGGTCGGCGGCGGCGACCTGACGCAGCACAGCGTCGGCATCTTTTCCGAGGACGAGAATGCCGGGGTCGGCTTCGGGCTTGGCTTCGCGGTCACACTCGACCCCGCGCATGCGGGCATTCCCGGCTCGGCGGGCGATTATTATTGGGGCGGCATGTTCTCGACCGGTTTCTTCGTCGATCCGGTCGAAGAGATGTGCATGGTCTTCATGACCCAGCTCATGCCCTCTTCCACCTATCCCGTGCGGCGCGAGGTCAAGACGCTCGTCCACGCCGCGATCGACGATTGACCATTAGACCAAGGAGTTCTCCCATGTCCGAAGATACCCCCGTCAGCGTCACGATGCAGAAGGACGGCGACGTCGCCGTCATCATCGTCAACAATCCGCCCGTCAACGCGCTGTCCTGGCACGTTCGCCAGGGCCTCGAGGACAATTTCAAGGCGGCGCTCGCCGACGATGGCGTCAAGGCGATCGTGCTGCGCTGCGACGGCGGCACCTTCATCGCCGGCGCCGACATCAGCGAGTTCGGCAAGGCCCCGCGCGGTCCCGATTTCAACGCCGTGCTCAACATGATCGAGGCGGCGTCGAAGCCGGTCGTCGCGGCGATCCACGGCACGGCGCTGGGCGGCGGTCTCGAAACCGCGCTCGTCTGTCACTATCGCGTCGCCGTTCCGTCGGCGAAGCTGGGCGTGCCCGAGGTCAAGCTGGGACTGCTGCCCGGCGCGGGCGGCACCCAGCGGCTGCCGCGCGTCGTCGGGGTCGAGGCCGCGGCGACGATGACCTCGCTCGGCGATCCCGTCCCCGCGCCCAGGGCGAAGGAGATGGGCCTGGTCGACGAACTGGCGGGCGAGGACAGCCTCGCCACCGACGCGATCGCTTTCGCGCGCGCGAAAATCGCCGACGGCCCGCGCCCGACGCGCGAGCGCGCGGTGTTCGGCGACGTCGGCGTGATCGAACAGCTCAAGACCAAGAATGCCAAGCGCTGGCGCGGTTTCGAGGCGCCCTATGCCAACCTCGCCTGCGTCGAGGCGGCGACGCGGCTGCCGTTCGAGGAAGGGCTCGCCTTCGAGCGGCAGGAGTTCATGAAGCTGATGATGGGCAGCCAGTCGGCGGCGCAGCGCCACATCTTCTTCGCCGAGCGCCAGGCCGCGAAGATCGACGGCCTGCCCAAGGACATCAAGCTACGCGACGTGAAGAAGGTCGGCATCATCGGCGCCGGCACGATGGGCGGCGGCATCATGATGAACTTCCTGCAGAAGGGCTTCCCCTGCACGATCGTCGAAATGCAGCAGGAAGCGCTCGACCGCGGGCTGGGCGTGGTGCGCAAGAATTACGACGCGAGCGCCGCGAAGGGCCGCTTCAAGCCCGAACAGGTCGACCAGATGATGGGCCTGATCACCCCGGCGCTCGAACTGGAGGCGCTCGCCGACTGCGACCTGATCATCGAGGCGGTCTATGAGAATATGGACGTCAAGAAGGAGATTTTCGGCAAGCTCGACAAGATCGCCAAGCCCGGCGCGATCCTCGCGTCGAACACCAGCTATCTCGACGTCAACGAGATCGCGGCGTCGACCGGCCGCCCCGGCGACGTGCTCGGCATGCACTTCTTTTCGCCCGCCAACGTCATGAAGCTGCTCGAGGTCGTGCGCGGCGACAAGACCGCCGACGACGTCCTCGCGACCGCGATGGCGATCGGCAAGAAGATCGGCAAGGTCGCGGTGGTCGCGGGCGTATGCCACGGCTTCATCGGCAACCGCATGCTCGCGCCGCGCCAGATCGAGGCGCAGAAGCTGCTGCTCGAAGGCGCGACCCCGGCGCAGGTCGACAAGGTGCACGTCGATTTCGGCATGCCGATGGGACCGTTCCAGATGAGCGACCTTGCCGGCGTCGATATCGGCTGGCACCGCGACCCCAACCGGATCGAGAGCATCCGCGACGCACTGTGCGCCGAGGGTCGCTGGGGCCAGAAGAAGCAGGCGGGCTTCTATGACTATGACGACAAGCGCAATCCGTCGGAGAGCGCGCGCGTCGCCGAGATCATCGAGCAGTTCCGCGCCAAGGCGGGCGTCGAGAAGCGCGAGATCAGCGATCAGGAGATCGTCGAGCGCACCCTCTATCCGATGGTCAACGAGGGCGCGCTGATCCTGTCCGAGGGCAAGGCGCAGCGCGCGAGCGACATCGATGTCGTGTGGATCTATGGCTATGGCTGGCCGGTCTATCGCGGCGGCCCGATGTTCTGGGCCGGGCTGGAAGGCACCGACAAGATCGCCGCGGCGCTGGAAAAGCACGGTTTCGAGGTCGCACCGCTGCTGAAGGAAAAGGCGGCGGCGAAAAGCGGGTTTTGACACGAATCCACCCTCCTCTTCGGAAGAGGGGCGTTGGAGCATGATGATATTGGATTGACCCACTTCGTCATTGCGAGCGGAGCGAAGCAATCCAGAGCGGTTTACGCTACTCTGGATTGCCGCACAGCGTCGCCGCTCGCGGGTGACGATGCCATTCGATGGCATCGCGCTCCGATTCGTCCCGATGCGGAGCAAATGGCGCCGCCTTCGTCAAAGCAGCCCTCCCCGCCCTGCCGAAATCTTGCGATTCAGGGTTAAAACGCTGGCAAGCGCTGCCGTCAGGGTAGAGCATGACCATCATGCTCCTCGCCGCCGTCCTGTCGCTCGCCGCGAGCACCCCGGCTGCCGCACCGGCGCCGCAACCGACCGCGGTCGGCGTCGCGCGGGCGCGTATCCTCGCCCCCGCCGAAGTGCGGCGGGTGAACGGGCGGATCGAGGTGCGGACCGGCCGAAAGGACGCGCCGACGCAGGTGCATCGCACCGACCGCCGCGATGGCGGCGAAACGGCAGATTTCTATTGAACCGCGCGTGCCGGGAATGAGCGGCCCATCACGTTCATCGTCACCTCGGACCTGATCCGGGATCCATTCAAACCAGCGCCGGGAAAATGAATCCCGGATCAAGTCGGCACATATGTCCTTCGGGCAAGTAAGTAGCTGTTCCCCGGCGAAAGCCGGGGTCCAGATGGCGCAGCGCTGCTTCGCATGGACCCCTGCTTTCGCCGGGGAACAGCTACTTGTCGAAAGGGGATAATTGCCGATCAAGTCCGAGGTGACGAGGAATGTGGCACCCGCATCAAAGGGGACACCGTGAGCCCTGCAACGTCTGGATAATCGCCGAAAAGTCGTGGCCGTCCTTGTCCGCCGCGACGAAGGCTTCGTAGAGCTCGCGCGCGCATCTGCCCATCGGAACGTCGGCGTCGACGCTTTGCGCCGCCTCCATCGCAAGGCGCAGGTCCTTGAGCATCAGTGCCGCCGCGAAGCCGCCCTTGTAGCCATTGTCGGCGGGTGTCGTCGGACCGACGCCGGGGAGCGGCGCATAGCTGGTCAGCGACCAGCACTGCCCCGACGAGACGCTGGCGATGTCGAAGAATTTCTGCGGATCGAGCCCGAGCTTCTGCGCGAGCGCAAGGCTTTCGCAGGTCGCGATCATCGAGGCGCCGAGCAGCATGTTGTTGCAGATTTTCGCCGCCTGCCCCGCGCCCGCGTCGCCCGCGTGGATTACCGCCTTGCCCATCTTCGCGAGGATCGGCTGCGCGCGCGCGAAGCCTTCATCGGTGCCGCCGACCATGAAGGTCAGCGTCCCCGCATTGGCCGCCGCGATGCCGCCCGACACCGGCGCGTCGACCGCGACGAGGCCCTTCGCGGTCGACGCCTCGATATTCGCCCGCGCGGTCGCGACGTCGATCGTCGAGCAGTCGAGCAGCAGGGTGCCGGGCGCGGCGTTAGGGAAGACGTCGGCTTCATAGACGCCGGCGACATGCCGGCCCGCGGGGAGCATCGTCACCACCGCCTCGGCACCCGACACCGCCTCGGCGGCCGACGCGGCGCGGGCGCAACCCGCCTCGACGGCGCGCGCGAGCGCCTCTTCGCTGAGGTCGAAGGCGCGCACCTCGTGCCCCGCCTTCGCGAGGTTCGCGGCCATCCCGCCGCCCATGTTGCCGAGTCCGATGAAGGCGATTTTCATGTCATTCTCCATAAGCCCTCTCCCCTTCAGGGGAGAGGGTTGGGAGAGGGGGAGGCGTGCATTCCCCCTCTCCAACTCCGGCTAGGCGCTATGCGCCAAGCCTCCATGTCCTCTCCCCTGAAGGGGAGAGGGCTCAGAAGATCACCGCCCCTTCCACACGCCTTCGCGCTTTTCGATGAATGCGGCCATGCCTTCGGCCTTGTCCTCGGTCGCGGCAAGGATCTGGAACAGGCGGCGTTCGTAGATCAGGCCCTGGTCGAGCGTCGTTTCGAACGCCGCATTGACCATGTCCTTGTTCACCATCGCGGCCATCGGCGGCATCGACGCGATCAGCGCGGCCGATTTGAGCGCTTCGTCGATCAGGCTTTCGTGCGGCACGACGCGCGCGACCAGCCCCGCGCGTTCGGCTTCCTCGGCATCCATCATCCGGCCGGTCAGGCACATCTCCATCGCCTTCGCCTTGCCGACCGCGCGGGTCAGCCGCTGCGAGCCGCCCATGCCGGGGGCTACGCCGAGCTTGATCTCGGGCTGGCCGAATTTCGCCTTCTCCGACGCGATAATGAAGTCGGCCATCATCGCCAGTTCGCAGCCGCCGCCCAGCGCGAAGCCGTTGACCGCGGCGATCCACGGCTTCCTCACCTTCTTCACGAAGTCGCTCGTCCATTTCGAGAAGAAATCCTGAAGATAGAAATCGGCGGCGGGCTTGTCGGCCATTTCCTTGATGTCGGCACCCGCGGCAAAGGCCTTGTCGCCCGAGCCGGTAAGCACCGCGCAGCGCTGGCCCGGGTCCGCCTCATAGGCGGCGAAGGCCGCGATCAGATCATCGAGCACCGACGAGTTGAGGGCGTTGAGCGCCTGCGGGCGGTTGAGCGTCACCAAGGTAACGGCGCCGTGCGTTTCGACGAGGAGGGTTTCGTAGGTCATTCTTGTCTCCGGTTTTTCGTCATGCCGGACTTGATCCGGCATCCATTCCGCCCCGCGAGGCCTGAATGGACCCCGGATCAAGTCCGGGGTGACGAGCCTATGTTAGCGGCGTCCACGCTTCAGCCGGCGGCAAAGGCGCGAAGATCGCGTCGATCCATTCGTCGGTCACCGCTTCGGGCGTCGGCGGGTCCCATTTCGGGCTGTTGTCCTTGTCGACGATCAGCGCGCGGACGCCTTCGAGGAAGTCGTGCATTTGGACGACGCGGCTGCCGATCGCATATTCCTGGCGCATCTCGGCGGCAAAATCGGGTATCGCCGCACCCTCGCGAAGCTGGCGCAGCGCGACCTTGCAGGTCTGCGGGCTCTTGGTACGCAGCGCGCCCAATTCCTTCTGCGCCCATTCGCCGCCGTCCTTTTCCAGCGCGGCGAGAATATCCTCGTAGCGGTCGCTGGCGAACAGCCGGTTGATCTTGTCGATCTGGCCGGTGATCGCGGCGGGGGGCGCGGTGACCGACAGCTCGCCCAATATGCCGCCGATGCGGTCGGGGTGCTGCGCGATGCGCTCCTTCGCCTCGGTCAGCTTCGCCGACGGCAGATAATGGGTGGCGAGGCCGAGCGCGAGGCATTCGGCCCCGTCGAGCCGCGCGCCGGTGAGCGCGAGGAAGGCGCCGACGCGCCCCTCCAGCCGCGGCAGATACCAGCCGCCGCCGACGTCGGGGAACAGGCCGATCCCGGTCTCGGGCATCGCGAAGCGCGTATGTTCGGTCGCGACGCGATATTTCGCCGGCTGCGAAATGCCGACCCCGCCGCCCATGGTGATGCCGTCCATGAAAGCGACGACGGGCTTCGCATAGGTGAAGAGCAGGTGGTTGAGGCGATATTCGGTGTGGAAGAAGGCCCGCGCCTCGCGCCCGTCCTTCGCCCCGCTTTCCGCGAGCATGCGGATGTCGCCGCCGGCGCAGAAGCCGCGGCCCTCGCTATGGTCGATGACGACGGCCTCGATCGCGGCATCGTCGCGCCAGGCGAGCAGCGCGTCGATCATCGCCTGACACATCGGCAGGTTGAGCGCGTGGATCGCCTGCGGGCGGTTCAGCGCGATGCGGCCGACGCGGCCCTCGACACCGATCAATACATCTTCGGTCATTGGCGCAGCAGGTCCCTTCCCACGATCATCCGCATCACCTGATTCGTCCCTTCGAGGATCGAATGAACGCGCAGGTCGCGCCAGAAGCGCTCGATCGGATAGTCCTTCAGATAGCCGTAACCCCCGAAAAGCTGGAGCGCGCGGTCGACGACGGCGCTGCCGTTGTCGGTCGCGAGCCGCTTCGCCATCGCCGAGAAGCGCGACTTGTCGGGGGCGTTCGCGGTGACCTTCGCCGCGGCGAGATAGAGCAGCGCGCGCGCGGCTTCGAGGTCGGTCGCCATGTCGGCGAGCGTGAACTGGGTGTTCTGGAAATCGGCGATCGGCTGGCCGAACTGCTGGCGATCCTTCGTGTAGCCGATCGCCTCGTCGAGGCAGCGCTGCGCCCCGCCGAGCGAACAGGCGCCGATGTTGAGCCGCCCGCCGTCGAGCCCCGCCATCGCGAAGCGGAAGCCGTCGCCTTCCGCCCCGACGCGGTTTTCGACCGGCACCTTCACATTGTCGAGGATCACCTGCGCGGTCGGCGATGCGTTCCAGCCGAGCTTGCGCTCCTTGGCGCCGAAGCTGACGCCGGGCATGTCCTTTTCGATGACGAGGCACGAAATACCCTTCGGCCCCGGCGCGCCGGTGCGGACCATCGTCACATAGATGTCGTTGACCCCGGCGCCCGAAATGAACTGCTTGGTGCCGTTGACGACATAATGGTCGCCCTCCAGCTTCGCCGTGGTCTTGAGCGCCGCGGCGTCGGACCCCGAGCCGGGCTCGGTCAGGCAATAGCTCGCCATCCGGTCCATGGTGACGAGGTCGGGCAGATATTTCGCCTTGACTTCGGCGCTGCCGAAACTGTCGATCATCCAGCTCGCCATATTGTGGATCGAGACGAAGGCGCTGGTCGCGGGACAGCCATAGGCCATCGCCTCCATAATCAGCGCCGCCTCGAGCCGGCCGAGCCCGATACCGCCCGATTCCTCGCCGACATAGATGGCGGCGAAGCCGAGCTCCGCCGCCGCCTTGATGACGTCGCGCGGGAAATGGCCCTGCTCGTCCCATTCGGCCGCGAACGGCGTGATCGCGTCGGCCGTGAACTTGCGCGCCATGTCCTGAATGGCAAGTTGGTCGTCGGTAAGCTGGAACTGGTCGGTCATCATCACTCGTCTCTGCGTCATGCCGACGAAAGTCAGCATCCATTCGGAACTAGGTCAGCGGGAAGCCAAGGTGAACGGCCAGATCCTCCCAAAAAGGATTGTCCGTCTCGATCAGGGCGGTCTTCCAGTCGCGTTTCCATGCCTTAAGCCGTTTTTCCCGCACGATCGCCGCGTCCATCGTTTCGTGCATCTCGTAAAAGACCAGCCGCTTCACGCCATAGCGTTTCGTGAAGCCGTCGATCAGCCCTTCGCGATGCTGATGGACGCGAGCCATCAGATCGGACGTGACTCCGATGTAGATCGTGCCGTGGCGGCCGCTTGCCATGATATAGACGCACGGGTTCCGCTCGCGCATTTTGCTCCCTCCCCGTCATGCTGACGAAAGTCAGCATCCATTTGGCGCTCCGGGTACGGAGACAAGGTACGGGGGCGGCATCTTCCTGTATCCCTTTCGCGGTTTTCCGCCGCAGGCGACGCTTCGAATGGATGCTGACTTTCGTCAGCATGACGAGAGGGCGCCCACGATCGCCTCGGACTCGACGCGCACGCCCCTGTCTAGCCATCGAGGGGCTCACCGAACAAGACGGAGCCGTGGCTGCGACGGGCAGCGTCAGCCACAGGTGACCTGCGTGATCTTGTAGGCGTCGTCGTACATCACGTTCACCCGGTCCTGACGATAGTCCATCGTCATCGCCGAGCGTGGCGGGCCCCAACGCAGCGTGCGCGCGCCGGTCACCTTCAGCACCGCGGCGCCGAGGTCGGGCGCCGCGGTCTGGCCGACGAAGCCTTGCCCCGCATCGGCGTTGCAGGTCATCGCGGCGGGTGGCGGCGTCGATTCGGCAGGTCCGTCGGCGCTCGCGCAGGCGGCGAGCGGCAGGGCGAGGGCGGCGGCGATCCAACGAATATCCATGTCTCTATTCCCCTTCTCTCTTCCCCGGTCAGGGCGTACAACGCCTATAGCGCATCGGCTCGGGCGCCGCACCCTCGCCGTAGTCGCGGCGCACCAGCGTCTTGCCGCCGTCGACGAGCGCCAGCAGCATCAGCCGGTCCCATTGCTCGCCTTCGCCGCTGAACTTGTAATCGGCGACGATGCGGTTCGCGCTCCGCTCGCGCACGCGGGCGAGATCGCCGGCCGATTCGAAGAAGCGCAGCGTCTTCGCGTCGATGACCAGCGCGGTGAGATCGGTACCGGCGCGCGCGGCGCAATCCCCGGCCTCGAGCGCCCAGCGACCCTGGATCGCGGCGGGAATCGCCTTGGCACCGCTGCCGATGCCCGCCTCAGGAGCGGCGGGGGGCGCCAGCGCCGGGTCGGCCGCATAGGTGAGGTCGGCGTCGGCGGGCATGGGTTCGGCCGGGGCGGACGGAGCCGGGGCGACGGGTGCTGGCGCCGCCTTTTCAGCGGTCTCGGCCGGCGGCTGCTCATCGTTGCCGCCGCTGCACGCGGCAAGCAGCAGCGTGGCCGCCATCAAGCCCAGCCCCGTCGAGGAGGCGCTGCCGTTTCCAAATCTCATCGTCTTTCTCCTTCGCAGGAGAAATGCCCGGCGGCCGGGTCCGGTTTCATCGGCGCGGCCGTCGTCAGCCCATCGTCGGGATGACGAAGGCGTTCGATCCGTCGCCGCCGCCGTCGGGCCAGCGCGCGGTGATCGTCTTGACCTTGGTCCAGAATTTGACGCCTTCCATGCCGTGCTGGTTGGTGTCGCCGAACGCCGAGCGTTTCCAGCCGCCGAAGGTGTGATAGGCGACCGGCACCGGGATCGGCACGTTGATGCCGACCATGCCGACGTTGACGCGCTGCGCGAATTCGCGCGCGGCGTGGCCGTTGCGGGTGAAGATGGCGACGCCGTTGCCGTACTGGTGCTTCGAGGGCAGGTCGAGCGCACTCTCGAAATCGGGGGCGCGGACGATCTGGAGCACCGGGCCGAAAATCTCTTCGCGATAGCTTTCCATGTCGGGGGTGACATGGTCGAACAGCGTCGGACCGACGAAGAAGCCGTCCTCATGCCCCTGCAGCGTGAAGCCGCGGCCGTCGATGACGAGTTCGGCGCCCTCGTCGGCGCATTTCTGGATCCAGCCTTCGACCTTTTCCTTGTGCGCAGCCGAGACGACGGGGCCGTAATGCGCCTCGGCATCGGTCGACACGCCGACGCGCAGCGCCTCGATCGCGGGGATCAGCTTGGCGCGCAGCCGGTTCGCGGTGTCCTCGCCGACCGGCACGACGACCGGCAGCGCCATGCAGCGCTCGCCCGCCGAGCCGAAGGCCGCGCCGGTCAGGTCGTTCACTACCTGGTCGAGGTCGGCGTCGGGCATGACGATGCCGTGGTTCTTCGCCCCGCCCATCGCCTGCACGCGCTTGCCGTTCGACACGCCGCGATTGTAGACATAATGGGCGATGTCCGACGAGCCGACGAAGCTGACCGCGCCGATGTCGGGATGATCGAGGATCGCGTCGACCATCTCCTTGTCGCCGTGGACGACCTGGAGGATGCCCTCGGGCAGTCCGGCCTCGAGCATCAGTTCGCCGAGGCGCACCGGCACGCTCGGATCGCGCTCGCTGGGCTTGAGGATAAAGGCGTTGCCGGTCGCGATCGCCGGGCCGAACATCCACATCGGGATCATCGCCGGGAAGTTGAACGGCGTGATGCCCGCGCCGATGCCGATCGGCTGACGCATCGAATAGACGTCGATGCCGGGGCCCGCGCCCTGCGTATATTCGCCCTTCAGCACATGCGGGATGCCGCAGCAGAATTCGATAACGTCGAGCCCGCGCTGCACGTCGCCGCGCGCGTCGGCGACCACCTTGCCATGCTCGCTCGCCAGCAGTTCGGCCAGTTCGTCGAGATGGGATTCGACGATCCGCTTGTAATCGAACATCACGCGCGCGCGGCGCTGCGGATTGACCGCCGCCCAAGCGGGTTGCGCCGCCTTTGCGGCGGCGACGACGCGGTCGAGCAGCGCGGCGTCGCCGAGCGCGACCGCGGCCTGCACGCCGCCGTTGTTGGGGTCGAAGATGTCGCTGTGGCGCGAGCCGCCGCCGGCACCGCCGACGATATGATGGTCGATCTGTCGCATGGTCAAGTCTCCCGTCTGTCCTTGCCTTTCGCCACAGACCAACGGCGGGCCGATTGCAAGGGATAGACTTGCAGTTTAATCCTGCATATCTGCAGGAATATGGACTGGGATGGGCTGCAATATTTCCTGATGGTCGCGCGGCACGGCACGCTGGCGCGTGCCGGACAGGCGCTGCAGGTCGACGCGACGACGGTGAGCCGGCGGGTCAGCGCGCTCGAACGCGCGCTGCAGCAGACGCTGTTCGAGCGCGCGCCGACGGGATTCGCGCTGACCGCCGCGGGCCGCGCGCTCGTCCCGCATGCCGAGGCGATGGCGGCGGCGGCCGCACGCGTCGATTCGGCGGGCGAAGGCGGCGCGGCGCTGTCGGGCCAGCTTCGCCTGAGCGTGTCGGAGGGCTTCGGCAGCAGCTTCATCGCCCCGCGCCTCGCCGGCTTCGCCGCCGCGCACCCCGAACTGGAGATCGACCTCGTCGCCTCGTCGGGGTTCCTCAACCCCTCGCGGCGCGAGGCCGACATGGCGATCCTGCTCGCTCGGCCCAGAAGAGGCCCGCTGATCACGCGCAAACTCGCCGACTACAGCCTCGGCCTCTATGCGCCCGCGGATCGGCCCGACTGGCAGGCGGCGGTCGAGGAATCGCCGCTGGCGCGCGCTGGCCTGCCCGTGGTCGGCTATGTCCCTGACATCCTCTATGCCCCCGAACTCGACTATCTGGACGAGATCGAGCCGGGGCTGCGCGCGACCGTGCGGTCGTCGTCGATTCTCGCCCAGCGGCGGATGATCGCGAGCGGCGCGGGCGTCGGGGTGCTTCCCTGCTTCCTGGCGGCCGAGGATGCTGCGCTGGTGCGGGTGCGGCCCGACCAGACGATCGGCCGCAGTTTTTGGCTCGCGCTCCACCGCGACATCGCGCCGCAACCGCGGATTCGCGCCTTTATCGACTGGCTCGACGGCGCGGTGCAGGCGCATCGGAAGTTGCTCGTTCCCTGACCGGACGATAAAAATGTCGCAAATTGTCGCACAGCGGCTATTTCCCTTGCTTCCTTCGGTTCAATCGGTTGAATAGGCCCGAATTCCCGCTCCCTCCCCGCGGATCGACACGAGATTTATCGACTATGCCCCACAAGAGGCTGCCGTCCCTGAGCGGGACCCTGGTCGCAGCGATTCTGTTGCTGACCGGCTGCGCGAACAAGGATGACGATTCCGGCCAGCGCGGGCAGGCTGCGCAAGTCGGCTATGTGGTCGTGACCACCGCGGCGGTGCCGATCACGACCGAGCTCGGCGGGCGCACCGTCGCCTTCGAAACGAGCGAGGTGCGACCGCAGGTGAACGGCCTGATCCGCCAGCGCCTGTTCACCGAGGGCGCGACGGTGCGCGCGGGCCAGCCGCTGTTCCAGATCGACGCGAGCCTCTATCGCGCCGCGGTCGCGCAGGCCGAGGCCAATCTGGCGAGCGCGCGGGCCAATGCGCAGGCGGCGGAGGAAAAGGCGAAGCGCTTTGAACCGCTCGCCAAGATGCAGGCGATCGCCGAGCAGGATTACAGCGACGCGCTCGCCGCCGCGCGCGTCGCCCGCGCCGCGGTGGCGCAGACCGCCGCCGCGCTCGACACGGCGCGGATCAACCTGCGCTACACCGCGATCGCGGCGCCGATCAGCGGCCGCATCGGCCGGTCGCTGGCGACGCCCGGCGCGCTCGTCAGCGCGAACCAGGCCGAACCGCTCGCCGTCATCCAGCGCACCGACCCGCTCTATGTCGATATCCAGCAGTCGGCGGCCGAACTGACCGCGCTGCGCCGCTCGCTCGCCGCCGGCGGAGTGCAGCCGGGCAGCACCGCCGTGCGCCTGCGGCTTGAGGACGGCAGCCTCTATCCAATCGTGGGGACGGTGCAATTCTCCGAAGTCACCGTCAACGAGGCGACGGGCACGGTGACGCTGCGCGCGCGCTTCCCCAATCCGCAGGGGCTGCTGCTGCCCGGCATGTTCGTGACCGCGCTGTTCGAGCAGGCGGTCGATCCGAAGGCGATGCTGGTGCCGCAGACCGCGGTGCAGCGCGACTTCGACGGATCGGCCTTCGTCTATCTCGTCGGCAAGGACGACAAGGCGGCGCGGCGCAAGGTCGTCGCCGAACGCACCGTCGGCGCCGACTGGGTCGTCACCGACGGGCTGAAGCCGGGCGACAGGGTGATCACGCAGGGGGTCGGCAACCTTCGGCAGGGCGCGCAGGTGAAACCGGTTCCCGCCAGCAGCCCGGAACGCGTGGGGGCATCCGCGGGCAAGGATGCGAACGAAGGAAAATAGCAGCCGATGTCGCGCCTCTTCATCGACCGGCCGATCTTTGCCTGGGTGCTGGCGATCATCGTCATGCTCGGCGGACTCGGCGCGCTGCGCGCGCTACCGCTCGAACAATATCCCGACATCGCGCCGACGCAGGTCAATATCCGCGCTTCCTATCCGGGCGCGTCGGCCGAAACGATCGAGAACAGCGTCACGCAGGTCCTCGAACAGCAGCTGACCGGGATCGACGGCCTGCTCTATTTCAGCTCGCAGTCGAGTTCGCGCGGGCAGGCGAGCATCACCGCCATCTTCGCCAAGGGCACCGACCCCGACATCGCGCAGGTCCAGGTCCAGAACAAGATTCAGACCGCCGTTTCCCGCCTGCCGCAGCAGGTGCAGCAGCAGGGGGTGCGCGTCACCAAGTCCAATTCGGACTCGCTGCTGCTCGTCGGCGTCTATGACGAGACCAACACGCGGTCGAACCAGGACGTGTCCGACTATATGGCGTCGAACATCCAGGACCCGCTGTCGCGCGTCGAGGGCGTCGGCGACGTCAATGTCTATGGCGCCCCGCACGCGATGCGCATCTGGCTGAACCCGCAGCGGCTCGCCGCGGTGTCGCTGATGCCAAGCGACGTGATCAACGCGATCAGCGCCCAGAACAGCGAGATCGCGGCAGGCGACGTCGGCGGCCTGCCCGCGCCACAGGGCCAGATGCTCAACGCGACCGTCACCGCCCAGTCGCGATTGCAGACCCCCGAAGAGTTCGAGGCGATCATCCTCAAGACACTCCCCGACGGATCGACGGTGCGGATCAAGGACGTCGCGCGGGTCGAGATCGGCGCCGAAAGCTATACGACGATCAGCCGGATCAACGGCCATCCCGGCGCGGGCATGTCGATCTCGCTGTCGCCGGGGGCCGACGCGCTCGAAACCGCCGACCGCGTCAAGACGCGGATGGAGGAACTGGCTGCCGACTTCCCCGACGGCCTCACCTACGGCTACACCAACGATTCGACCGCCTTCATCAAGCTGTCGGTCAAGGAAGTGCAGAAGTCGCTGTTCGAGGCGATCCTGCTCGTCGTCCTCGTCATGTTCGTCTTCCTGCAAAGCTGGCGCGCGGTGCTGATCCCGGCGATCGCGGTGCCCGTCGTGTTGCTCGGCACCTTCGCCGTTTTCTACATATTGGGTTTCAGTATCAACACGCTGACGCTGTTCGGGCTGACCCTCGCGATCGGGCTGCTCGTCGACGACGCGATCGTCGTCGTCGAGAATGTCGAGCGATTGATGGAAGAGAATCCCGGCATGTCGGCGCGCGAGGCGACGATCCAGTCGATGAAGGAATTGCAGGTCGCACTGATCGCGATCGCGCTCGTGCTGTCGGCGGTGTTCCTGCCGATGGCCTTCTTCGGCGGCTCGACCGGCGTCATCTATCGCCAATTCTCGGTCACCATCGTCTCGGCCATGGCGCTGTCGGTGCTCGTCGCGCTGATCCTGAGCCCGGCGCTGACCTCGACGTTGCTCAAGCCCCGCACGCACGGCGGCGAGCGGCCGCATCGCTTCCCGCGCCTGCATGCCGCGATGATCCGCGCCCGCGACGGCTTCAACACGCGCTTCGACCGCACGGTCGACCGCTATGTCGGCAACGTCACCACCGTGGTCGACCGCAAGTGGCTGTTCCTCGCCATCTATGCGCTGCTCCTCGTCCTGCTCGCGGCGATGTTCATGCGGCTGCCGGGCGGCTTCCTGCCCAACGAGGATCAGGGCCGCGTCTCGATCCAGTTCCGTCTGCCCGCGGGCGCGACCCAGGCGCGGACGCTGGAGGTGCGCGACCAGATCGAGCGCTATCTGCTGACGGAGGAGAAGGCGAATGTGCAGTCGGCCTTCCTGATCGCCGGCGGCGGGGGGGGCGGTGCGTCGGGGCAGAATACCGGTCAGGGCTTCGTCAACCTCGTCCATTGGGACGACCGGCCGGGCAAGGAGAACAGCGCCGACGCGATCGCCCAGCGTGCGCGCAAGGCGCTGTCGGGCCTGCGCGATGCGCAGGTGTTCGCGCTCGTCCCCGGTGCAGTGCGCGGGCTCGGCGACACGTCGGGCTTCACGATGGAGTTGCAGAATCGCGGCGGGATGACCCACGAACAATTCGCCGCGGCGCGCGACCGGCTGCTCACGATGGCGAACGCCAATGCGAAGCTGCAATCGGTGCGCCTCAGCGACCTTCCCGACGTCGCGACGCTGAAGATCGACATCGATACGCAGCGGCTGACCGCCTATGGCCTGTCGAACAGCGACGTCAACAGCACGCTCGCGACCGCGTGGGGCGGGCGCTACGTCAACGACTTCATCGACAAGGGGCGCGTCAAGCGCGTCTATGTTCAGGGCGACGCCCCCTATCGCGCGCGGCCCGAGGATATCGGCCAATGGTATGTCCGCTCGTCGAACGGGCAGATGGCACCCTTCTCCGCCTTTGCCGACATCGGCTGGTCGACGACGCCGAGCAGCACCTCGCGCTTCCAGGGCGTCTCCGCCTTCGAAATCTCGGGCCAGCCGGCCCCCGGCACCAGTTCGGGCGAAGCGATGAACGAGATGGAGCGGATGGCGGCCGAGATTCCCGGCACCAGCGTCGCCTGGGCGGGCGCCTCCTATCAGGAGCGGCTGTCGTCGGGTCAGGCGCCGCTGCTCTACGCGCTGTCGCTGCTCGTCGTCTTCCTCTGTCTCGCGGCGCTCTACGAAAGCTGGTCGATCCCGCTCGCGGTGCTGCTGGTTATCCCGCTCGGGCTCGTCGGTTCGGTGTTCGCCGTGTCGCTGCGCGGGCTGCAGAACGACGTCTATCTGCAGATCGGCCTGCTGACGACGATGGGGCTCGCGGCGAAGAACGCGATCCTAATGATCGAGTTCGCCGAGCAGGAGGAAAAGAAGGGCAAGCGCGTGATCGAGGCAGCGGTCGAGGCGGCGCGCATCCGTCTGCGCCCGATCCTGATGACGAGCTTCGCCTTCATCTTCGGCGTGCTGCCGCTGGCGCTCGCGACCGGCGCGGGCGCGAACAGCCGCGTCGCGATCGGCACCGCGGTGATCGGCGGCATGATGACCGCCGCTTTCCTCGCCATCTTCTTCATCCCGCTGTTCTTCGTCCTCGTGCGGCGTGGGGTGCGCGACGGGTTCGCGGCGCTCCGCGCCCGTTTCGGCAAACGCGGCGCCGGGCGGGGGGCAGCGGCATGAGGCGCGCGCCGCTCGCTCTCGCCGCGCTGCCGCTGCTGCTCGCGGGCTGTTCGCTCGCGCCGCAGAAGGTGCTGCCGACGCCGCCGGTGCCGCAAAGCTGGCCGGTGGGCGACGCCTATCTGGCCCAGAGCGAGGCGGCGCTGCCGATCCTGTCCTATACGCAAATCTTCACCGACCCGCGGCTGCAGACGCTCGTCGAGCAGGCGCTGGTGGCCAATCGCGACCTGCGCACCGCCTATGCCAATGTCGCCGCGGCGCGGGCGCAGGTGCGCGTGACGCGCGCGGCGCAATTTCCCGCGATCGGCGCAAGCGCCGGGGCCGGCTATGCCGATCGCGGCGCCGGCGGGGGCAGCGGCGATTTCGCCGTGCAGGGCGGGATCACCGGTTTCGAGCTCGACCTGTTCGGCCGTCTCGCCAATGCGACCGAAGCCGACCGCAACCGCGCGCTGGCGACCGAGGCGGCATCGCGCACGGTGCGCCTCGCGCTGATCGCCGACCTCGCGGGCGCCTGGGCCGCCTATGGCGCCGACCGCGACCTGCTGGCCATCGCCGAGGACACCGCTGCCAACGCGCGCGAGGCGGTGCGGCTGACCAGGGCCCGGCTCGACGGCGGCATCGCGCCGCGCACCGACCTGCGCCAGGCCGAACAGATATTGGCGACCGCCGAGGATTCGATCGCCCAGCAGAAGACGGCGCTGGCGCAGGACGAGAATGCGATCCGGCTGCTCGTCGGCGGCGACGTCGACCGCGCGCTGCTGCCCGCGACCCTTGTCGAGGCCAGCGCCGGAATCGCCGCGCCCCCCGCCGGGGTCCGCTCCGAAATCCTGCTGCGCCGTCCCGATGTGATCGAGGCCGAATATCGGCTGCGCGCCGCCAATGCCGACATCGGCGCGGCACGCGCGCGGCTGTTTCCGGCGATCTCGCTGACGGGCCTCGTCGGTTTCGCGAGCGACGCGCTGTCGGGCCTGTTCGACGGCGGCGCCTTCAACTGGTCGGCGGGCGCCGATGCGAGCGCGTCGATCTTCGATTTCGGCGGCCGCCGCGCCGGCGTCGCGGTGAGCGAAGCGCAGCGTGACGCGGCGCTTTCCAGCTATGAAGGCGCGATCCAGACCGCGTTCCGCGATGTCGCCGACGCGCTCGCGGTGCAGGGCACCATCGCCGAGCGCGTTCGCGCCGCGGCGGCGAACAGCGAAGCGACGGCCGACACCGCGGCGCTGACCGAGGCGCGCTATCGCGGCGGCGTCGACAGCTTCCTCTCCAGCCTCGACGCGCAGCGCAGCCTCTACAACGCGCGGCGCAGCGAAACCGCGACGCGCCTGCTGCTCGCGCAGACGCGCATCGCGCTGTTCCGCGCGCTGGGCGGCGACAGCGGCGCCGGGAGCGACGCGGCGGCGCGCTGAAATCCCTTTCGCACGAAGACGCGAAGCAAGCCCGTGCGGCCTTGGTAAGCGGATCATTATGAATTTCGTGCGTCCATCCGATCTCCCCTCCCGCTTGCGGGAGGGATCGGGGGTGGGCCAGCGGCGTTGCATTCGCCCACCCCGCTGCGGCTAGCGAACAAGTTCGCAAGCCTCGTCGCCCCTCCCGCAAGCGGGAGGGGGACCGAGCCTTTGCAGCCTATTCAAAACGCCCCCACACCCGCCGTCTTGACAAGCGGCGGGACTCACGCGCTAATAGAACATATAGAGAACATGTCATGCGCGATTCGTCCTCCCCTCTCGCCGGGCTGCGCCGCCGCATCGCCCGGATCGCCGCCGCCGGCGCGCCGCCCGGCGACGGCGCGTGGCTGACGAGCGGGCATGCGGGATTCGATGCCGCGCTCGGCGGCGGGCTGGCGATGGGGCGAGCGCATGAAATCTTCGCCGCCGACGCGCTCGATGCGGCCAGTGCCGCCGCCTTCGCCGCGCTGCTCGCCCTGCGCGGGCCCGGCGAAGCGCCGGTCCTGTGGCTGCGCACGGCGGACGGCGCGCGGCGTCAGGGGCATCTCTATGCGCCGGGCCTCGCCGAACTGGGGGGCGATCCGAACCGGCTGCTGCTCGTCGAGGCGCGCGATGCGACCGCGCTGCTCGCCGCCGCCAACGATGCCGTGCGCTGCCCCGGATCGGCGGCGGTCGTCGTCGAAAGCCGCGGCGCACTGGCGGCGCTCGACCTGACCGCGGGGCGGCGGCTCGCGCTCGGCGCGCGCGACGCGGGAACGGTGCTGCTGCTGCTGCGCTTCGCCGCCGAGCCGGTGCCGAGCATCGCCGAGACGCGCTGGCGCCTGGCCGCCGCGCCGTCGCGCGAACTGGAGGCGCAGGCACCGGGGGCGCCCGCCTTCGACCTGGAATTGCTGCGCTGGCGCGCCGGCCCTGCGGGCGCGCGCTGGCGGCTGGAGTGGAACCGTGACGAACGAGCCTTTGGGGACGCGGCGCTATCTGGCGCTCTTCTTCCCCTATCTTCCCGCCGAGCGTCTGTCGCGCACCGCGCCGCGGCCGCCTGACGCCCCGCTCGTCTTCGCCGAAAAGCGGCGCGGGGCGCTGTGCCTCGCGAGCGTCGGCGCCGATGCCGAGGCGCTGGGACTGGTCCCCGGCCTGCCGCTCGCCGACGCGCGGGCGCGCGTGCCCGACCTCGCCGTGGCCGCACACGATCCGGCGGGCGACCTGCTCTGGCTCGACCGGATCGCCGAGGGATGCGGGCGCTACACGCCGCTCGTCGCGCTCGATCCTCCCGACGGGCTGATCCTCGACATCGCGGGATGCGCGCACCTGTTCGGCGGCGAAGCGGCGCTGGTCGCCGATGTCGAGTCGCGGCTCGACCGGCTCGGGATGACGGTGCGCGCCGCGCTCGGCCCCACCGCCGATGCCGCCCGCGCGCTGACGCGCCACCCGGCCCCGCCCGCGCCCGACGAAGCGGCGGCGGTCCGGCGCCTGCCCGTCGCGGCGCTCGACCTCGAAGGCGAGGCGACGCGCGCGCTGCTGCGCGCCGGGCTGCGGACGATCGGCGATCTCGCGAGCCGGCCGATGGCGTCGATCGCCGCGCGCTTCGGCGCCGAGGCGGCCGGGAAGCTGCGCCGTATCCTCGGCGATGCGCCGAGCCCGCTCGCGCCGCGCCGGACGCCGCCGCCCGTCGCCGCCGCGCGCCGTTTCGCCGAACCGGTCGCAAGCACGGCGCATGCGACGACGGTGCTCGCCGAACTGACCGCCGAGGCGATCGCGGAGATGCGCGCGCGCGGCAAGGGCGGCCGTGCGTTCCACGCCACCTTCTTCCGCAGCGACGGCCTCGCCCGGACGATCGTGGTCGAGACCGGCCGGCCGACCCGCGATCCGGCGCTGGTGATGCGGCTGTTCGCCGAGCGCATCGACGGTCTGCGCGACCCGATCGATCCCGGCTTCGGCTTCGACATGATCCGGCTGGCGGTGCCGCGGCTCGAGGCGCTCGGCGCGAGCCAGCTGCGGCTCGAAGGCGGGGCGGTGCGGCGCGCGGCGATCGACGACCTGACCGACCGCCTCGCGGTCCGGCTCGGGCGCGGCCGCGTGCGCCGCCTTCGCCCCGCCGACACCCATATTCCCGAGCAGGCGCAGCTCGAACTGCCCGCGACCGACGCCGCGCCGCCGCAGCCCTGGCCCGCGGCGCCCGACGGCGAGCCGCCGCAGCGCCCCTTCTATCTCTTCGATCCGCCGCAGCCGATCGAGGTGATCGCCGAGGTGCCCGACGGGCCGCCGCAGCGCTTTCGCTGGCGCCGCGCGCTGCACGCGGTGCGTCTGTACGAGGGGCCCGAGCGCATCGCCGCCGAATGGTGGCGCCGCCGCGACAACAGGGGGCTGACGCGCGACTATTACCGCGTCGAGGATGTACAGGGCCGCCGCTACTGGCTGTTCCGCCACGGCCTTTACGACGAAAAGGACGGGCCGCGCTGGTATATCCACGGGCTGTTCGCATGAGCGAGACCTCCACCCCCGAACCGCCGCCCGAACCGGGTTTCGCCGAACTGGTCGCCGCGACCAATTACAGCTTCCTGCGCGGCGCCTCGCATCCCGCAGATATGGTAGCGGAGGCGATGGCGCTTGGTTTGAACGGCATCGGCATCGCCGACCGCAACAGCGTCGCGGGCGTCGTGCGGGCGCTGATCGGATTGCGGGACCTGCGCGCGAAAGCCGAGGCGGATGGGGTCGTACTTGCCCCTTTCAAGCTGGTGGTCGGCGCCCGGCTGGTCTTCGACGACGGCACACCCGACATCGTCGCCTACCCCACCACGCGCCACGGCTGGGGCCGCCTGACCCGCATGCTCACCATAGGCAATCGCCGCACCGAAAAAGGCGACTGCGTGATGAAGTTCCGGAATCTGCTGATTCATTGCGAAGACATGGTCCTGATCGCGTTGGCGACCGGGAAGGATGAATGTCTGTTGCATCGCCTCGCCAAAGCGGCCCCCGGCTCCCTGTGGCTTGGTGCGACCATGCCTCGCGGCGGCAGCGACCGGCGTCAGCTCGCCCGTCTCAGAGCCTTGGCCGAGCGGATCGGCATCCCCATGCTGGCCACCAACGACGCTCTTTACGCTACGCGCGCGGAGCGCCCCCTCCACGATATCGTCACCTGCATCCGCGAGGGCACGACCGTCCACGATGCCGGCCGCCTGCTTCACGCCAATGGCGAACGCCATCTGAAATCGCCGCGCGAGATGCGCCGCCTGTTCCGCGACTGTCCCGAAGCCATCGGCGAGAGCAACATCATCCTCGATCGCATCGCCTTCTCGCTCACCGATCTCGCTTATGCATATCCGCATGAGCCGGTCCCCGACGGCTGGACCCCGCAAAGCTGGCTCGAACATATGGTGATGGAAGCCGCGGCAAGTCATCATCCTGATGGATTGCCGACGCGTTGGCAGGAAGTGCTGGACGAAGAACTCAGCCTCATCCGCAAACGCAATTACGCCTGCTACTTTCTGACCGTCCACGACATCGTGAATCATGCACGGACGCGGAATCCGCCCATCCTTTGTCAGGGGCGCGGATCGGCCGCCAATTCGCTCGTCTGCTACCTGCTCGAAATCACGTCGATCGACCCGATCGCGAACAACCTGCTCTTCTCCCGCTTCCTGTCCGAAAAGCGCGGCGAGCCGCCCGACATCGACGTCGATTTCGAGCATGAGCGACGCGAGGAGGTGATGCAATATGTCTATCGCCGCTATACGCGACGTCGCGCCGGTATCGTCGCGACGGTCATCCATTATCGCCCGCGCAGCGCGATTCGCGAGGTGGGAAAGGCACTCGGCCTCAGCGAAGACGTCACTGCGCGGCTTGCCGATACGAGTTGGGGAAGCTGGGGTGACGAGGTGCCGGTGCAGCGATTGGCCGAGGCCGGGCTCGATCCGACAAATGGCGAGATCGAACGACTACACCGCTTCATCAGCGAACTGCTGACCTTTCCACGCCACTTGTCGCAGCATGTCGGAGGCTATGTGCTGACCGAGGATCGGCTCGACGAGACGGTGCCGATCCACAATGCCGCGATGGAGGATCGCACCTTTATCGAATGGGACAAGGACGATATCGACGCGCTGAACCTGATGAAGGTCGACGTTCTCGCGCTCGGCATGCTGACCTGCATCCGCAAATGCTTCGACCTGATGCGATGCCACGATCTCGGCGACCATGATCTCAAGAGCGTGCCGGAAGAGGATCCAGCCGTTTACGACATGCTCTGCAAGGGCGACAGCATCGGCGTCTTTCAGGTCGAAAGCCGCGCGCAGATCAATATGCTGCCGCGGTTGAAGCCCAGGACATTCTACGATCTCGTCATTCAGGTCGCGATTGTCCGGCCCGGACCGATCGAAGGAGATATGGTCCACCCCTATCTGCGCCGCCGCAACAAGGAAGAATCTCCGGACCTCCCTTTGCGCGCAGGACACGCTGCGAATGAACTCGAAGAGATATTGGGAAAGACCGAAGGGGTGCCGCTGTTTCAGGAACAGGCGATGAAGCTTGCCATCACCGCCGCAGGCTTCACCCCCGATGAAGCGAACGGATTGCGGCGCGCGATGGCGACCTTTCGCAATCTGGGCACTATCGACCAATATGAAGAAAAGATGATCGGAGGCATGGTCCGTCGCGGCTACCAGAGAGATTTCGCCGAGCGCTGTTACAACCAGATCAAGGGTTTCGGCAGCTATGGCTTTCCAGAGAGTCACGCCCAGTCCTTCGCCAAGCTCGTTTACGTGTCGTCATGGCTGAAATGTCATCACCCCGCCGTCTTCGCCTGCGGCATCCTGAACTCGCAGCCGATGGGCTTCTATGCCCCCGCGCAGCTCGTCGGCGACGCGCGCGCGCATGGGGTCGAGGTGCGCGCGGCCGATGTGAACGCCAGCGGGTGGGACAACAGCCTCGAACGCCGGGACGACGACCGCCTCGCGCTGCGGCTCGGTTTCCGGCAGGTCGACGGGTTCCGCGAGGCGTGGGCGCAGCGGCTTGTCGAGGCGCGCACCGCTCCCCCCGCCTCCCCGTTCGTCAGCGTCGAGGATCTGGCGCGGCGCACCGGTCTGCCGCCGCGCGCGCTGCGCCTGCTGGCGGAAGCCGACGCGTGCCGCTCGATGGAACTCGAACGGCGACCGGCGCTGTGGAACGCGCGGCGGGTGCGGCAGGGGGTGCTGCCGCTGTTCGACGCCGCCGGGGCGGACGAACTGGGGCCGGAGGCGGAGGCCGACCTGCCGCCGACGCCGCTCGTCGAGCATGTCCTCACCGATTATCAGACGACGCGTCTGTCGCTGAAGGGGCATCCGATGGCGTTCCTGCGCCGCGCCTTCACCGACGAGGGCGTGCTGAGCTGCACGGAGGCCGCGGCGGCGAAGAACGGGCGGATCGTCCGTACCGCGGGGGTCGTGCTGATCCGCCAGCGGCCGGGCAAGGGGAACGCGATTTTCATCACGCTCGAGGACGAGAGCGGGATCGTCAATGTGCTGCTGTGGGCGCGCCACTTCGAGCGCTATCGCCGCGCCGTCATGGCGTCGCGGCTGATGCTGGTCGAGGGCGAGGTGCAACGGAGCCGGGAGGGCGTCGTCCACCTGATGGCGAGCCGCATCGTCGACCGCACCGCGATGCTCGACGCACTGGGCAACGCCGCGCCGCAGGCGCCGATGCCGCGCCCCGGCCATCCGCGCAACGTCCGCATCCTGCCCAAATCACGCGATTTCCATTGACCGCATGAAGGCCGAGAATATTCGCGCAGCGGCGCAAAGGCAGGGATACGGTTCGCGCCGGGCGATGTCCCCGACTGAAAAGCCCCGTGCTCCCGCGCAGGCGGGAGCCCAGAGCGGATAGCGCCAAGGTCGGCGTCGGATCGCTCTGGGTCCCCGCCTGCGCGGGGACACACAAGCCTTACACAGGCTCCGCCCCCATGGCCCCGGCGCCACCGCGCGAATCCAAACGAAAGACGCCCCGGTCGTGGGGAGACCGGGGCGTCTGGATCAGGCCAATAAGGGACCAACCAAAGTCGGCCTGAAAATCAGTCTTGCGGCGCCTTAGCGCAGCAGGTTCATCACGCCCTGCTGGCTCTGGTTCGCCTGGGCGAGCATCGCCGTCGAGGCCTGGGCGAGGATGCCGGCGGCCGCGAGGTTGGTCGATTCGGCCGAGANGACGCCCGAGGTCAGATTGTTGATCGCCGCATCGAGACGGTTCTGCTGCGCACCGAGGTTGGCACGCTCGGTCGCCACCGTCTGGATCGCGTCGTCGAGAATCTTCAGCGCGTCCTTGGCATCGGCTTTACCGGCCGTCACGGTGGTCAGCGACAGGTCGATGTCGGCAACCGAGCTACCAGCAACCGGCGTATTGCCTGCCGTCGCCACCGTGCCCAGCGCGTTGGCATGCAGATCGCCGATCGTAATCGTCACCTCGTCACCACTGTTGAGACCCGTCTGGATATCGAAGCTGGCGGCGGTGGTGGCCGTGTTCGCGCCGCCATTGGTGCCGAACAGCTTGTTGTCGTTGAAGGTGGTGCGATTGACGACGTCGTTGATCTGGTCCTTCAGCGCCGTGAATTCGGTCTGGAGCGCCTTGCGGTCGTTGTCGCCCAGCGTGCCGTTCGACGCCTGGAGCGCCAGTTCGCGCATGCGGACGAGGATGTCGGCGACGCTGCCCGCGGCGCTGTCGGCGGTCTGCGCCAGCGAGATGCCGTCGTTGGCATTGCGGATCGCCTGGCTCATGCCGCGCGACGCCGCGTTCATGCGGGTCGCGATGGCGAGGCCGGCGGCGTCGTCCTTCGCGCTGTTGATGCGCTTGCCG
>NZ_MEFH01000076.1:0-66516 GCF_001725095.1 Sphingopyxis sp. SCN 67-31
TCGCAATGACGAAGTGGGTCAATCCAAAGTCATCGGATTCTAGCTTTCGCGGGGATGACGTTTCCCTGTTTTCGCCGGGGATCACCAGCGTCCTTGTCTCAAGGGTATAAACGCCGACCTGATCCGGGGGAAGCAATCCAGGGCGCTTTACGCCTGCTCTGGGTTGCCGCGCGGCTTCGCCGCTCGCAATGACGAGTCCTTCTAAGGCGTGTGGGGATTCATCTTGCGACTGTCCTTTATCGTGTGTCCCCGCGAAGGCGGGGACCCATCTGCGGTGGTTCCGAGATGGAACCGGCCGAAGATGGACCCCCGCCTTCGCGGGGGAACACGGCTTTATACAATATCGCGGCGATAGACTCTGAAGCCCCACAGACCATAGAGCGGCGTGCCATAAACCTGCAACGCCCCTCATCCGTTCGTGTCGAGNAGACACCCATCGGCGTGGCGCAAGGCCGATGATTGTCTCGACTGCGCTCGACACGAACGGGACGATGGGTCAGATTTAAGGCTCGATGCTCTAACGCCTGTCGGCGGTAGCGGAACGGCCGAACAGGCCGAAAGCGCTGAGCAGCATGACCGCCAGAGTGGCGGGAATGTTGACGATACGCAGGACGAGGATCGCCAGAATCATCGGTCCGGCGGGACCATCGAGCAGTTCCGCGACGGCCGCCCAGCCCCATTCCGTGATGCCGAGATTGCCGGGAGTCAGGGCCGCAAGCGCCGACCCCTGAACCACCGCGAAACCCCAGACGGCCGATGTCACCGACAGGCCGGTCCCGATCAACAGCACCGCTGCAACGGAGCGGAGGCCGATGAACAGATATCGCACGATGCTGAGCGACAGGAGGCGCGTCGTCGTTTCGGGCGCATCCAGCCCCTTGTCGCGGGCGAACTGCAAAGTCTGCCGGACCCGGCCCGCCCCCGGCGCACCGGCGGGAATGAATCGGAGCGCGGCCGATAAGGGCGGTATCGACCGGAACATCCAGGGGGAAATCAGCACGGTGAAGGCCAATGCAAGCGCGACGCATGCGATGGCCATGGCCGGCGGCACGCCCAGCAGAAACAGGGCCAGACAGCCAGCGGCGCAAAGGACCAGAACCGCCACATCGAACAGCTGGTCGTAAACGGTGACGCTGGCACCCTGAAGAAAACTTCCTTCGAGATGGAGGCGGGTAACCGCGCCGCGGATCGCTCCGCTCGCCAGGAACGTGGGAACCACCTGTCCGACAAGAGCGGTCAGGGCGGAATAGAAGACGAGCATGGGAAGCGGAAAGGCACCGCTTTCGCCGTTCGCGAAATGCCTTTGCAGCAAACGCCATTTCAGCGCGCCGACGATCGACTGCCCTCCGATCGAGACGACACAGACAAGGAACAATATCGCGCCGTGCTCGCGAACCGGCCTGGCGACGTCATGCCAGCGCAAGTCACCGAAACGCACCGCGAGACCAACGAGAAGAATCGCCAGCAGAACAGTCGCCGCGCTCGCCCCCCAGCGCCGCGCCCGCGATCCTCCCGGTTGCCACGGCGGCGTTATTTGCAAAGCCCGGATGCCTTCACAACAATCGCTTCCCATTTTCGGCAACAGTGCCAATAGAGGGCATATGCCCGAATTGCTGATGATCTCCAGCCATTTCATCGACCATGGCGGCGGTCTCGAGCGGGTTGCGGACGACCTTGCAAGGCGATTGGCAGAGGATGGTCGTTTTGCCGTGACGCTGGCCGCGCACGGCCCCGCTCCATCGGGGCTCGCTTACCGAACGCTGGCATTGCGCGCGAGCAGCATCGTCGAGCGCCTGACCGGCCTGCCCCTCCTGTTCCCTCATCCGGCGGACCTGTTCGCACTGGCGAAGGCGGTGCGGAAGGCCGATGTCGTCGTCCTTCACGACAATCTCTATCTGGCAAATCTGATCGCCCAGTGGGTTGCGCAGCGGCGCGCGATACCGACCATCCTGATCAAGCACAGCGGCTGGGTTCACAGCCCATCGGCCGTCATGCGGACCGCCCAATCCATCGCGAACCGGCTGGTCCTCGGGCCATCGCTGCGCTCGGCGACCCGCTGCGTCGCAGTCACGGCAGCCAAGCGCGACAGCCTGTCGCATCTGGCGAGAGGGCGGAATATCGACGTCATCGAGAATGGCATCGACACCTCTCTCTTTTCCATTCAGGAGGTGGAGCGGGACATCGACGTCCTCTTCGTCGGCCGCTTCGTGGTCAAGAAGGGGATCGGACTGGTCGAACGCCTCGCCGCACAGATGCCCGAATGTCGCTTCCTATGCGCGGGTTTCGGCCCGGCAGCGCCACAACGCACGCGCGCCAATATCCTTGTCGTGGACCGGCCGGACCCGGCCGAGATCGCGCGCCTCTATGCACGCGCACGGGTCGTCGTCGTCCCGGCCCACAGCGAAGGCACGCCCCTCGTCGTTCCCGAAAGCCTGGCCTGCGGCACCCCGGTCATCGCAAGCAGGCAAGCAGCCCATCCAGCGCTGCCCCTCGCAGCCATTTTGCCGATCGACCTCGACTGGCCGGACGCCGTCGTCCGGCAATGGAAGGCGGCGATCGCCGCCGCCCTGGCCGAAAAGGCCGATCCCCATCGCCTTCACAAGGCGGTGACCGACCATTTCAGCCTGATTGCCACGGCCGGACGCTATGCCGCATTGATCGAGGAGGTTGTCGGCGTGCCGTATGCCCTTCCGGAGCGGCGGAGCGCGCGTCCGGAGGATTCAATCGACGATATCGCATCCGGCGCTTCGTAATTTTTGCTCCACAGCCCGATCGGCGCTGTCGTCTCCCGTTGCGCTACGAAGGCCGTAATAGGCAAGAATCGGTTCGAGCGCCTTGCCGTCGATGAACGTGACCGAGGGCCGCTCGGCACAGATCGCCAGCGCCGCCGCGGAGTCGATTTTTTCACGCCACAGGCGCAGCGGGCGCCGGTCCAGATAGGGCGGATTGACGATGAGATCGGTGGCAAAGGGCGCGTCGTTTCCGCCGATGACGACATAGTCGGCGTCCATCCGGTCGATCTGCTTCGAAATGCGCGCCGAAGGGGCATAAAAGGCGTGCGCCATCCACATCTGCACAGGCAGTAGGACCGCGATGCCGGCCAATGTGGTGCGGATCAGCAACGGACGCCAGCGCGGCAGGTGGGCAGGCATCGACTTCCAGCCGAACAGCGCGAGCAGGATGGCATTGCCGATGAGCCCGTGAAGATAACGATAGCCGAAACCATGTCCCTGATAGGGAAGGATGACCGTCATGACGACGACGGTCAGCGCGATGCTGCCGGCCAGTGCCGCCGCCAGCCGGTCCCGGCGCACGGCTCCCAGCCCGGCCATCGCAAGCGGAAGCAGCAGCACAGGCCCCCAGGCGACGAAGCGCAGCAGATTGGACGCCATATCCGCTACCCGGAGGTTATTATCCTTCGCCAGCGCCGCCGTCAGCCGATTCAGATAGTCCGCGGTGCCGCCTCCCCCTGCCGGGGGCGCCATCTGCACGATGGACGCTATCCATGTCGGCCAAAGATACCAGAAATAGCCGATCGCCAGATAGCCGGCGAAATAGAGCGCCGCGCGCCGCCAGCTTCTTTCGAGCAACAGCAACGACAGGACGGGGGCCGCGAAAAGCGGATGCATGATCGGCTGGTGGAGCCCGACGGCGACGAAAGCGACGACGAGCGCCGTTGCGTCCGACCATGTCCGGCGCTGCAGGAACAGCCGCAGCCAGACGAGGTTGAGCGCAAGATGCCCCGGCATGGCGTAGGCCGTCATCCCGTTGGCGAGGATCTGCGCCGAGCCGATGTAGAGCAGCAGGCCGACCACCGCCGGCTCGCGATCCTCCGGCCATATCCGCCGCGCGCAACTCCAGAGCGCCAGCCCGCCGATCAGCGTCATCAGCGGGCCGGTCAGCGCCGGGGTCGCGAATGCCCCGACGATCGCGCGAAGGGCCGCATTCAGGGGCAGATAGTCGGAAACCCAGGCTGCCCGGGGATCCGCCCGGTACATGAAGACGGTATTCAGCACATCGGAATGCGCGCGCCACAATTCAGGCAAAAGAGCTGCCACCCCTCCCCGCCCAAACACCACGGCATCGAACGTCGCCATCTGCTCGTCGCGGCTCATGTCGTAGCCCGACAATATCCAGTAGTGGCCGGCGAAGGCGATCAGCGCCATGCAGCCGGCGGCGGCTATGGCGACACGCAATGATCCTACCATGGGCTCGTGCCGCGCAGGAAGTTGCCAGAAGCAAATTATGAGCAGGAGGCTAGCACCGAACAGGAGCCATCGATCCTGCCGGTGAAGGAAGAACAGGCTGAGGTCGGCATGGGGTTCATATAAGGCGGAGAGTATGAAGGCCAGGAGTGTAACGGCCGCCAGCCACACGAACGCCCGGCGGAAAGGGTCTTTCCCTGCGGCCGTATCGCCACTCGGGTCACCCATGCTGCGCCGCACTGTCCGCATCGCCTGACAGTGCACGATCATGCCTAATTTTATGTTAACCTTGGGCTTCGCACCTGTACCGGGCGGCTTTGCAGCCACCATATGTTTATGATATGTTCCCCGCCAACTTAGGGAGACAGCCATGACCGATTCACCCACTCGCGCCAACGGCGGATGCCATTGCGGCGCAATCCGTTATTCGATGCCGACTGCGGTCGAGCATCATGCCTTGTGTCACTGCAGCGACTGTCGCCGCCACGCGGGGGCGCCGCTGGTCGGCTGGGCGCTCGTCGGACAGGACGCGCTGGAGGTCAGCGGCACGCCTAAAATCTATGCGTCATCGGAGCATGGCCGGCGCCATTTCTGCGGCGACTGCGGCACCGGGCTCTTCTATACCAACGATGCCGTCTTTCCCGGTCAGATCGACGTCCAGACCGCGACGCTCGACGACCCCGACCTGATCCCCGCGCAGGTGCAGATCCAGACCGCCGAGCGCATCGGCTGGATGGCTCGGCTCGACGCGATTCCGGCTTTCGAGCGCTATCCGGGGTAGCGTGGTTTCACGCCGGCCAGCGAGGGACCGACGCGAAAGAAACAATAGGTCGGCTTTGCGCGAAACGCGTTACGATCCATCGGCTGCGACGACCGCACGGACAAGCGCGGCGATGTCGAGCCGCTCGGCGGCATCGTCATAACCCTGGCGGACGATCACCAGTCGGCGCGATGGGATGACGACCATATATTGGCCGCGGTTCCCGAAGGCGCCGAAGGCATCGGCCGGGATGCCCTCCGACGCATCGAGCAGCCAGAAGCCCGCGCCATAGCCGAATGACCCATCGGGCTGCGGTCCTGCGCGCGCCGTCACGAAGCGGCGCCAGTCGGCGGGCAGCAGCCGTTCGCCCCGCCACACGCCGTCGTCTTGATAGAGCAGCCCCAGCCGGGCCAGGTCGCGCGCTGTGGTCGAAACCTGACTCGACAGGATCGCATCGCCGTCCTTGTCGCGCTCGATGAAAGTCCGCGTCATCCCGATCCGATCGAGAAAGGCGGCAGGATCGAAGGGCTCCCCTGCCCTTTCCAGCGCCGCCTTCAGCGACAGGACGGCGAGCAGCGTATCGTTGTTGGCGTAGCGATAGCGCGTCCCCGGCGGGTTCAGCAGCGGCCATTGCGTCGTCCACTGCCGCACCGACGCACCACCCATATAGATGGCGTCGGTGCGGTTGCCCGCGCTGTCGCTGGTCAGCCCGCTCGCCATACGCATGAGCTGTTCGGTGGTGATCGTCGCGCGCGGGTCGCCCGCCGTCCGCCATTCGGCGATGCGCGCCGGCGCCTTCACGTCGAACCGCCCGCGCTCGACGGCGTGGCCGATCAGCGTCGCGGCGATCGACTTGGCGACCGAGAAGGTGCGCTGCGCGGTGTGCACCCCATGCCCCGGCTGATACCATTCGAGGGCAATCCGGCCGTCCTTGACGATCAGCAGCGAACTCGTCCGGCCGCCGAAGCGCGCCCTGTCCGCCGCGACTGCCGAGAAGCGCGCCTCTCCATCGGCGACACGCGCATCACGGTCGCCGAGCGGCCACGGCTGCGCGTCGAGATTCGGTCGCGTGTCGTGCGAAAGCGCTCCCACCGCACCCGGTTCGGCGCCGATCGGCAGCGTCACGCAACCGTCGCGCCCCGTCCATTCGGCGACCCGCGGCGGCATGTCGTCGCGATAGCGCACCGTGACGCGTTTCGCCTTCATATCGATCTCGGCGCGGGTCGCGCGGACATCGGCTTCGATCTCCGGATAGATATGCGTCAATTCATCGCGCTCGATATCGGCGAGCGCCTTGCCCGCTCCGTTCCACAGGGACGAGCAGGTGAAAGCGGCGCGATAGCCCGCCGCCCAGGCGCGATTCAACTCGGCGTTCGTCTCGGCTGCCTGCGTGGGAAGCGGCAGCGCCGCGACAGCCAGCGCGAGCAGCACACGACGCATCGCGTCAGGGCCGCGCACCGAAGCGGACGAACGATTCGGACCGACCTTCCCTATGCGCTGTCCACCGAAAACCATCGTCATTCGCCTTTCCGTTCGCGCCGCCGCTCATCCCACCAGGCGAGCCGTTCGGCGATACGTTTTTCGAAACCGCGGTCGACGGGGCGATAGAAGGTCGCGGCTTCCATGTCGTCGGGCCAATAATTGTCGCCTGAGAAACCCTCGGGCGCGTCATGGTCGTAGCTGTAGCCCGCGCCATAGCCCAAATCCTTCATCAGCTTCGTCGACGCGTTGAGGATGTTCGCGGGCGGCGCCAGACTACCGGTGTCGCGCGCTGCCGTCCACGCGGCCTTCTGCGCGGTATAGGCGGCGTTCGACTTGGGCGCGGTGGCGAGATAGAGGCATGCCTGCACGATCGCGAGTTCGCCCTCGGGCGAACCGAGAAACTGGAAGGCGTCCTTGGCGGCAAGGCATTGCACCAGCGCCTGCGGATCGGCGAGCCCGATGTCCTCGCTCGCCATGCGCGTGAGGCGGCGGAGCAGATAGAGCGGTTCCTCGCCCGCAACGAGCATCCGCGCCAGCCAATAGAGCGCCGCCTGCGGGTCCGACCCGCGCACCGCCTTGTGCAGCGCGGAGATCAGATTGTAGTGGCCGTCGCGATCACGGTCGTAGACCGGCATGCGGCGGTGCAGGAACTGCCCGACCTCGCCCGCGTCGAGCGGCGTCTCGATGGCCGCGGCGAACAGCGTCTCGACCTGGTTGAGCAGAAAGCGGCCGTCGCCATCGGCGCTCGCGATCAGCGCGGCGCGCGCCTCGTCGGTGACGGGAAGGCGGCGCCCCACCTCGGCCTCGGCGCGCGCGACCAGTGTCGCCAGCGCCGCCTCGTCGAGCCGGTGCAGCACCAGCACCTGCGCGCGGCTGAGCAAGGCGGCGTTGAGCGCGAAACTTGGATTTTCGGTCGTCGCGCCGACGAGCACCACCGTGCCGCGCTCGACATAGGGCAGGAAACCGTCCTGCTGGGCGCGGTTGAAGCGATGGATTTCGTCCACGAACAACAGCGTCCGCTTGCCCGCCGTCGCCATCTTCTCGGCATCGGCAAAGGCTTTCTTGAGGTCGGCGACGCCGGAGAACACCGCCGAAAGCGGCGCGAAGCGCATCCCTACCGCCTCGGCGAGCAGCCGCGCGATCGTCGTCTTGCCGGTGCCGGGCGGTCCCCAGAGGATGATCGACGCCAGTTGCCCCGCCGCGACCATCCGCCCGATCGCACCCTCGGGACCCGTCAGATGCTCCTGCCCGACGACATCGGACAGGCTGCGGGGACGCAGCCGCTCGGCGAGCGGAATCGGGCCGGCAGCGCCCGGGTCGCGCTGCTGCTCCGCATCGTCGCCGAACAGGTCCATGGCGCGCTCAGCCCCGTTGCCGCTGCTTTTGCCGGATCAGCCGCAGATAGGTGTCGGCCACCGCCTGGTTGATCGCATCCCATTGATAGGCGGCGCTTTCCGCTAGTCCAGCCGCGCCGTGTCGCGCGCGCAGCGCGGGGTCGCGGCAATAGCGCTCGAGATCGTCGGCAAAGCCGGTGATCGCGCCCGGCGAGACGAGATAGCCGGTCTGGCCGTGCTTGACGATGCTCGCGCTGCCGGTCGCGCGCGCCGCGACGACCGGCAACCCGCACGCCATCGCTTCCAGCGTCACATTGCCAAAGGTCTCGGTGACCGAAGGATTGAACAGCATGTCGCACGATGCGACGGCGCGCGCGAGATTCTCGCCGCCCTGAAAGCCGACGAAGCTGGCGTGCGGCAGGCGCGATTCGAACCAGTCGCCCGCCGGTCCCTCGCCGATCACCACCACATGGTGCGGAACGCCGCGGCGCTGGAGCAGGTCGATCGTGTCAGCGAAGACATCGAGCCCCTTTTCCATCACCAGCCGGCCGAGGAAGGCGACGACCGGCACATCGTCGGCGATGCCCCACGAACGGCGCCACGCTGCGTCGCGGCGGTCGGGCCGGAAGATGTTGCGCTCGACCCCGCGCGTCCAGATGCCGATGTCGTAGTTCATCCGCTGCTCGCGCAGCACCTGCGCAAAGCTTTCCGACGGCGCGATCAGCGCGTCGCAGCGGCGATAGAGCCGCCGCAGCCATGCGACGACCAGCGGTTCGAGGAAGGACAGGTTGTAATAGCGGAAATAGGTCTCGAACCGCGTGTGGACCGAACAGGCGACCGGAATATTGCGCCTCCGCGCCCACGCCGCCGCCTGCCGCGAGACGCGATCTGGGCTGGAGATGTGCAGGATATTGGGCGCGAATTTGGCGATATCCTCGCGAACGCGCGCGGAGAAGGACAGCGGAATGCGATATTCGCTGCGGCCGGGGATCGCCATCGACGGCACGCTGACGAGGTCGCCGGTCGGCGCAAAGTCGGGGTCGTCGACGGTCGGCGAATAGACACGGACCGCCGCGCCCTGCCCCAGCAGATAGCCGACGAGGCGGTTGAGCGCCTTGTTGGCGCCATCGACCGTCATATTGTAGTTGCCGCTGAACAGCGCGATGCGAAGGTCGGAAACGTCCATCGCCCCTGCGCTAATAGCATCGCCGCGCAAAGGCAATCGGACGCGCGGCGTCAGAACTCGTCGCCGCGGTCTCCCGGCGCTTCTAGGTCGACCTCGACCGGCGGATGCAGGCGCAGGTGGTGGACGCGCTTCTCGTCGGCCTCGGTCACCTCAATCCGCCAGCCGCTAGGATGCAGCAGCACCTCGCCGACACCGGGCACATGCCCCGCGAGCACTGCGGACAGGCCGCCGAGCGTGTCGACATCCTCCTCGACATCGGCCAGCCGTGGGTCGATCGCCTCGCCGATGTCGTCGAGTTCGGCGCGCGCGTCGGCTTCCCAACAGCCGTCCTCGCCCGGCGCGAAGAGCGCCATTGGCTCGTCGTCATATTCGTCCTCGATCTCGCCGACGATCTCCTCGACCAGATCCTCGATGGTGACGAGACCCTCGGTTCCCGAATATTCGTCGATGACGATCGCGAGGTGGGTGCGCTGCGCGCGCATGTCGGCGAGCAGGTCGAGCACCCCCATCGACTGCGGGACATAGAGCGGCTGGCGGATCAGGTCGAGCAGCGGCGGCGGGTCGCGTCCCTCGGCGAGCACCGCGAACACGTCCTTGACGTGGATCATCCCGACCACCTCGTCGAGGTTGCCGCGATAGACCGGCAGACGACTGTGCCCCGCATCGACGAACAGCGCGACGACCTCGTCGAAGCCCGCGCTCTCGTCGATCGCGATGATGTCGGCGCGCGGCACCGCGACGTCGTCGACGGTCTGCTCGCCGAAATGCAGCAGGTTGCGCAGCATCTTGCGCTCGATCGGCGACAGATCGCCGACGATGCTGCTGCCGCGGCGTTCGGCGCTTTCCTCCTCGGCCTCGTCGATCGCCTCTTCGATCTGTTCGCGCAGCGAAGGTTCGCTGTTGCCGCCGAACAGCAATGTGCGGATTCCGGCCCACAGGCCGGATCTACTGTCCTCGTCCGATCGGTTGGAAGCCCCAGGCTCGTCGGGCATGTCGCTCGCTTTTTCCGTTAATCCTGCACCGCATATGGATTGGCGATGCCCAGCGATGCAAGGGCTTTCACCTCCAGCGCCTCCATCGCGTCGGCAGCGGGGTCATCGAGATGGTCGTATCCGACGAGATGGAGCGTGCCGTGGACAATCAGGTGCGTCGCATGATCGGCGATCGGCACCGCCTTTTCCACCGCCTCGCGCACGCAGGTCTCGCGCGCCAGCACGATGTCGCCGAGCAGTATCTCGCCGTCGTCGCTGTTGCTGAGCGTGTCGAGCAGGTCGGCCTGTACCTGCGGAAAGGACAGCACGTTGGTCGGCCGATCCTTGCCGCGAAAATCGCGGTTGAGCGCCTGCACCTCGGCATCGTCGGTCAGCCGCACCGCGACCTCGACGAGCGGCGCGGCGTCGGCAAGCCCCGCCCAGGGCGTCAGCGCCAGCGCCGCCGCGACCGCTTCCGCCGCGCGGGCGTCCCAGTCGAGCGGATCGGGCCAGGGCGTGGCCTGGTGAGTCTCAACGCTCAGCATGACAGGCGCCGGAACGCGGCGGAAGGAAAGAAGGCGATCATGCCCGCCACGCTATCGCCGCGGCGCCTCGCGGGACAGCGAAAAAATCCCTCGCCGCCCCTCATTGCGGCCCCTGCGGCGGCGGCTGGGCCGGCTGGGCCTGCACCTCGGCGGGCCGGTCGCCGCCGATGGGCAGCTTGAGGTCGATGCGCGTGCCGTTGATCTCCGTGCTGATCACGGCATTTCCCTTTTCGAGCCCGACGCTGGTCCGGTCGGACACCGGAATCGCGGGAATCTCCGGCACGTCGAGCGGCTGGACGGGGCCGCCGGGATCGGTCGCACGGGCGGGAGGCGCGGACCGCGGCGCATTGTGTCCGCGCGCCCGCACCATGAAGTCGTGCCAGATGCGCGCGGGCAGCCCCCCGCCAGTCACCCCGCTAAGCGGCGAATTGTCGTCGTTGCCGATCCACACGCCGACCACCAGCCCGTTCGCATAGCCGACGAACAGCGCATCGCGGCTGTCCTGCGTCGTGCCGGTCTTGCCGTAATTGGCCTGCGGCAGTCGCGCCGCGCGCCCGGTGCCGCGGTTGACCGCGGCGCGCAGCATCCGTTCGATATCGCCGTGGACGCGCCGGCCGAAATGATGCGGCCCCAAGAAAAGCGATTCGAACCAGCCGGGCTCCGCTTCCTTAAAGGCGTGCGGAACGACCGGATAGCTGTCCGCCGCGACCGCGGCATAGGCGGCGGTGAGTTCGAGCAGCGTCATGCTCGACGTGCCGAGCGCCAGACTGGGATCGCCCTTCGCGAGCGGCGCGGTGACGCCTAGGTCGCGCGCCATGCGGATCACCTTGTCGTCGCCGACCTGTTGCAGCAGTCGCACCGCGGCGACGTTGCTCGACCGCGCGAATGCCTCTTCGAGCGTGATCTTGTCCGAATAGGCGCCGCCGGCATTCTTCGGCTGATAGGCGCCGGTGGCGATCGGCGAATTGGCGATGGTGTCGTCGGGCCGCCAGCCATCCTTCAGCGCGGCCAGATAGACGAACAGCTTGAAGGTTGATCCCGGCTGGCGCCGCGCCTGCGTCACGCGGTTGAAGGGCGACGCAGCATAGTCGCGCCCGCCGACCATCGCGACGACTTCGCCGTTCGGCCGCATCGCGACCAGCGCGACCTGCGCCTTGCCGGGTACCGCACGGCCGGCGACGCGGCGCGCCACCGCCTGGAGCCGCGCGTCGAGCGTGGTGCGGATCGTGCGCCGCGCATAGCCGACGTCGGACAGCTTGCGCGCCTCGGGCAAGGCCCAGTCGGCGAAATAGGTGCCGGTCGGCAGGTCGTCGCGTGTCCGCACGTCGATGCGCGGGGGCGGATCGCCCGCGCCTCGACGGTGGACAGCGCGCCGGTATGGACCATCGCACCGACGACCAACCGCATCCGTTTTTCGGCGAGATCGGGGTTCTTCGTCGGCGCGAGCCGCGACGGCGCCTGCACCAGCCCCGCCAGCATCGCCGCCTGCGCCGGGGTCAGCTTCTCGGGCTGACGGGAGAAATAGTGGAGCGAGGCAGCACGCAGTCCATAGCGATTGTCGCCGAAATAGGCGTTCGACAGATAGCGTTCGAGAATTTCGTCCTTGGTCAGCCACGCTTCGAGCCAGAAGGCGATCAGCGCCTCGCGCGCTTTGCGTCCCAGCGTGCGCTTCGGGGTCAGGAAGGTGAATTTGGCGAGCTGCTGTGTGATGGTGCTGCCGCCCTGCCGCCGCCCGCCCGAAACATTGGCCCAGACGGCGCGCGCGATGCTGCGCGGATCGACGCCCCAATGGCTGTAAAAGCGCCGATCCTCGATCGCCAGGAAGGCGGCGGGAACATGCGCCGGCAGTTTCGCGACCTCGACCGGCGTGTCGACCACCGCCCCCATGCGCGCGATCGGCGTGCCATCGGCGGCGAGCAGCGTGATTTCGGGCGGCGCAATCGGCTCGAGCGATTTCGACAGCGGCGCGGTCAATGCGAGCCACCCGATCAGCAGGATGAAAGCGGCGCACAGCACCGCAAAGGCCCGTCCTGACCGCCGCAGCCATTTGCGCGCCCGCGTCTCGGCGGGCGGCGGAAAGGCGGCATTCGGATCGGGAAACGACGCGCCCGCCGCGGGCACGGCGGCGGCTTCGATGGCGACGGGTTTACGGGACCAGAGCATGCTTTCGCCTGCGTATTACACTGACAACACAGGAGAGGCAAACGCGTTCCGCCGCGATTCCGGCCCGTGATCGGGAAGGATCGGGATGGCTTCAGGCCGATCCCACGTCTTTTCCCTTCGTCATTCCCGCGAAGGCGGGAACCCAGTGAAAGGTCAGCTGACACACGCCCTGGATCCCCGCTTTCGCGGGGATGACAAGATAGGAATATCTGGAATCCATCCCGAAGCCGCCGCGCATTCCTACAATATCCGGCTATGATAGCCCGTTTGCGATGCGCCGCGTCGATCGCCTCCTCTCCTCCCTTCCGCAACGCGACCTTTCCCGCCCAGACGGTCAAAAAGAGGGGGGCGTAGTGTGACTTTCATACACTTTGAAATAAAATGTCGCGGGTAATCTGACCATTTCGACGAGCGCGGAATCCGTCGACTCTCCCCTAATTCACCATCCGCTCATAACCTTCCCAATAGGGCGCGCGCAGGTCCTTGCGCAGGATCTTGCCGCTGGCGTTGCGCGGCAGCGCCTCGATCACGTCGATGCTGCGCGGGGCCTTGAACGCGGCGATGCGCTCGCGCGCCCAGGCGATGACGTCGGCCTCGTCGATCGTCATTCCCGGCTTCGGCACGCAGACGGCCTTGACCGTCTCTCCCCATTTGGCGTCGGGCACGCCGATCACCGCGACCTCCTGCACCGCGGGATGGCCGTAGATCGCGCTTTCCACTTCGGCCGGATAGACGTTTTCGCCGCCCGAGATGATCATATCCTTCACCCGGTCGTGGATATAGAGATAGCCGTCCGCGTCCATATATCCGGCGTCGCCAGTGTGGATCCAGCCATCGTCGGTCATCGTCTTCGCGGTCGCCTCGGGCAGGTTCCAGTAGCCGAGCATGTTGTTCGAAGATCGGGTGACGACCTCTCCCACCTCGCCGGTCGACACGTCGCGGCCGTCGGCGCCGACGATGCGGATTTCGACCCCGGGCAGCGGCTTGCCCGCCGATCGCATCCGTTCATTGCCTTCGGGATCGTGATCCTCCGGTGGCAGCATGCAGATCGTCCCGGTCGTCTCGGTCATACCATAGGCCTGGATGAACTCGGCGCCGAACATCCGGATGCATTGGCGCAGCAGTTCGAGCGGGATCGGCGCGGCGCCGTACAGGATATATTTGAGCCGACTGTAATCGACGCTAGCGCACCGCGGATGCATCAGCAGCATCTGCAACGCGGCGGGCACGATGAAGAAGCGCGTCACGCCGTGCTGCTCGACCGCGTCGAACACGCCTTCGGGATTGAATTCGGCAAGGATCACGCCGGGCAGCCCTGCGGCGAGCGCCATGATGCCGAGCCCGGTGCCGCCGATATGCGCGCACGGCATGGCGACAAGCACCGCCTCGTCATCCTCCCACTTGGTGTAGGGAAGGTCGAGATCGGCCGAATTCTTGCGCAGCGCAAAGAGGTTGCGGTTCGACAGCACCGCGCCCTTGGGATGGCCGGTGGTACCCGAGGTATAGAGTTGCAGCACCGCATCGTCGGGACCCGACGGCATGAAGGCCCCACGCGGCGTCGCGTCGATCAGCGCGCGAGTCGCGTCGGCGCCGCCGATCCGCGGGCCATGGTCAAGCTTGCCGGCGAGTTGGTCGGCCACCGCATCGAACCCCGGACCGGTGAAAACGATCTTCGCCTTCGTATCATTGACGATGAACGCCCATTCGGTGGGCGACAGGCGCCAGCCGATCGGCGCCATCACGATGCCGGCGCGCGCCGCGCCGAAAAAGAGGGTAAAATACAGATCGCTGTTCTTGCCGATCCACGCGATGCGATCGCCCTTTTGCAGCCCCGCCTCGGCGAGCGCCGTCGCGACCCGCGCGGTACGCTCTTCCAGTTCGGCATAGGAGAAGACGCGATCTTCCTCGCGCATCGCGATCCGGTCGGGCCGGTCGGCGGCCCAATGCGTGATGAATTCGTCGAACGTCACCAGGTCCGTAATATCGACCATCGGTTCTCTCTCCTCGAATCGCGTTGCTTTTTGCAATCGAGGGCAAGGCTAGCGGCTCTGCGCGCAAGGGAAAAGCGCGCAGATGTGACAGGGTGAGTCAGCGGCGGCAGAACAGCAGCATCAGGTTGTTCGCCGGCATCGCGCGGCGCGCAGCCAGGCTGAAGCCCGCCTGCTCCGCCGCCGCCGCGACCGACGCCGTGTCGCGCAGACCCCAGGCAGGGTTGCGGGCGCGAAGGCTGGCATCGAACGCGCGGTTGCTCTCGGCCGTCGGCACGTCGGCCTCGACATAGGGGCCATAGAGGATCAGCGGCGCGCCCGGCGACAGCAGCCGCGCCGCGCCCGCGAACAGGCCCAGCGTCGCCTCCCACGGGCTGATATGCACCATGTTGATGCATAGAATCGCGGCGGCGCGAGCGACTGGCCAATCGGGCGTGGCGGCATCGAGCTGCAGCGGCAGCAGGATGTTCGCGGCCGCCGCCTCCCCGCTCCACGCGACTATCGAGGTCAACGCGTCGGGATCGGGGTCGCTTGGCTGCCATGTCAGCGCCGGAAAGGCGACGGCGAAATGGACGGCATGCTCGCCCGATCCGCTCGCGATTTCGAGCACCGTGCCAGTTGCGGGAAGCCAGTCGGCAAGCACCGCGGCAATCGCTTCGCGGTTGCGCAGCGTCGCGGGGGCGTGGCGTTTCTCGCCGCCGCCTCTATCGGCCGACAGCCAGGGCTTCGGCGTCACTGCGACCGAATCCGCGCTCCGGCCCGCGCGCGGCGTTCGCGCCAGACCAGCCACAGGAACAGGCCGACCGGTCCCGCGAGCAGCGTCAGCAGCAGGAAAGGAAACTGGACGATGCGGCCGAAACCCTTGCCGTCGGCGTCGCGGGCGATCCACAGCCCGGCGAACAGGTCGAACGCCAGATAATGCACCCACCCCAGCGTCGCCCCACCCGGCGTCTCGAACAGCTTCATCACCCCGGCCAGCGAGGTGAAGTCGCCGCCGCCCGTCCCGCCCGAATCGATCCCGCCGCTCAGGAACCCGCCGATCAGCACGACATAGAGCAGGCAGAGCAGCGCCACCCCCGCATAGAGGATCAGCGACAGGATCCACGGGCTGCGCGGCGCGAAGGCCAGCACCAGCCACCCGGCTATCGCCCAGTAATTGGCCAGCAGAAACAGGCTGTCCCAGCTCATCGCGATCCTCCTCCCGCTTCGGTCATCACCCCTCCCAGCGCAGCACCGGCTTGCGCGCCGCGAGCGTCTCGTCGAGCCGGGCGCGCGGAGCGAAATGCGGGGCCGACTTGAGCGCCGGATCGCCGTTCTTCGCACGCAGCGCAATGCTGCGCAGCGCGCCGATGAACTGGTCGAGCACCGTCTTGCTCTCGGTCTCGGTCGGCTCGATCAGCATCGCGCCGTGAACGACGAGCGGGAAATAGACCGTCATCGGATGATAGCCCTCGTCGATCAGCCCCTTGGCGATATCGAGCGTCGAGAAGCCTTCGGCCAGTCCCTTGTCGCTGAACAGCGCCTCGTGCATGCACGGGCCCGACGCCGCAAAAGGCGCTTCGAGGACATCTTCGAGGCTGCGCAGGACGTAATTTGCGTTGATCACCGCATCTTCGGACACCTGCTTGAGCCCATCGGCGCCGTGGCTGAGGATATAGGCGAGGGCGCGGGTGAACATGCCCATCTGGCCGTGGAAGGCGGTCATGCGGCCGAAGCTGTCGGGATGCGCCTCGCCCGCATTTTCCTCCTCGATCAGGCGAAAGCGGTCGCCGTCCTTCGTCACGAAGGGCAGCGGGGCGAAGGGCGCCAGCGCCGCCGACAGCACCACCGGCCCCGACCCCGGCCCGCCGCCGCCGTGCGGGGTCGAGAAGGTCTTGTGGAGGTTGATGTGCATTGCATCGACCCCCAGGTCGCCGGGCCGCACGCGACCGACGATCGCGTTGAAATTCGCGCCGTCGCAATAGACATAGCCCCCGGCGGCGTGAACCGCGTCGGAAATGGCCTTCAGGTCGCGCTCGAACAGCCCGCAGGTGTTCGGATTGGTGATCATCACCCCGGCGACGTCGGGACCCAGCCGCGCCTCGAGCGCCGCCAGATCGACGCGACCCTCCGCGTTCGCCGGAATATCCTCGACCGTGAAGCCCGCAAAGGCGGCGGTCGCGGGATTGGTGCCGTGCGCGCTTTCGGGGACGAGCAGAACGCGCCGGTCCTCGCCGCGCGCCGCGAGCGCCGCCTTGATGCACAGGACACCGCACAGTTCGCCGTGCGCGCCCGCCTTGGGCGACATGGCGACCGCGTGCATACCCGTCAGCGTCACCAGCCATTCGGCGAGTTCGTGGATCACCGCATAGGCGCCCTGCACCGTTTCTTGCGGCTGGAGCGGGTGGACGTCGGCGAAGCCGGGCATCCGCGCGACCTTTTCATTGAGGCGCGGATTGTGCTTCATCGTGCAGCTTCCGAGCGGGAAGAGGCCGAGGTCGATCGCATAATTCTGGCGCGACAGGCGCGTATAATGGCGCACCGTCTCGGATTCGCTGAGCCCCGGCAGGCCGATCGGCGCCGAACGCGCGAGCGGGCCGAGGTCGGCCGCGCCGGTATTTTCGTCGAAGTCGACGCCGGTGGTTTCGGTCGAACCGATTTCGAACAGCAGCGGTTCTTCGAGCATCAGCGCGCGGTTGCCGGTGAAGGTCGTGCTGTCGTCGGCGCCGCCCGCGTTCATTTCGGGGCGCCAGCCGCTCTGATTCAAAGCCATGATCTTAAATCCCGTTCAGGCTGAGCTTGTCGAAGCCCTGCTCTTTTCTTGCGGCGGTCAGGAAAAAGGACGGCCCTTCGACAAGCTCAGGGCAAACGGAGAGCGGGAAAGTCATGCCAGCACCTCCTTCAGCGCCGCGGCAAAGGCGGCAATATCGTCCTCGGTCACGGTTTCGGTCACGGCGACCGCCAGCCCGTTCGCCAGCGCATCATTGTCGGGATAGAGGCGGCCGAGCGACACGCCGCCGAGGATGCCCTTTTCGGCAAGCCGATGGATCACGGGCCGCGCCTCGGTCGGCAGGACGAGGGTGAATTCGTTGAAGAAGGCCGCGTTGAGCAGCGACACCCCCGGCACCTTCGCCAGTTCGGTCGCAGCCGCCTTCGCGCGCTGGTGGTTGATCGCTGCGAGCCTGCGCAACCCCGCCTCGCCGAGCAAGGTCATGTGAATGCTGAACGCCAGCGCGCAAAGACCGGAATTGGTGCAGATGTTGCTCGTCGCCTTTTCGCGGCGGATATGCTGCTCGCGCGTCGAGAGCGTCAGCACGAAACCGCGCTTGCCGTTCGCATCGACCGTCTCGCCGCACAGGCGTCCCGGCATCTGGCGGACATATTTGCTCTTGCAGGCGAACAGGCCGACATAGGGCCCGCCGAACTGGAGCCCGACGCCGATCGCCTGCCCCTCGCCGACGACGATGTCGGCGCCCATCTCGCCCGGCGCCTTGATCAGCCCCAGCGCGACGGGTTCGGTCACGACGGCGATCAGCAGCGCGCCCGCGGCCTGACACGCCTCCGCCAGCGCGCTCATGTCGTCGATGCGGCCGAGGATATCGGGATATTGGACGACGACGCAGCTCGTATCCCCGTCGACAGCACCGGCGAGCGCCGCCCAGTCGGTTCCGGGTTCGAGGGTCGGGTCACCGTCGACGAGCGTATCGCCCGTATAGGTCGCCATGGTGCGCGCGACGCTGCGGTAATGGGGGTGCAGGCCGGTCGAGAGCAACGCCTTGCCCCGCCGCGTGATCCGCCGCGCCATCACGATCGCTTCCCAGCAGGCGGTCGAGCCGTCGTACATCGATGCATTGGCTACGTCGGTGCCGAACAGCCGCGCGACCTGGCTCTGGAATTCGAACAGCATCTGCAGCGTGCCCTGCGCAATCTCGGGCTGATAGGGCGTATAGGCGGTCAGGAACTCGCCGCGCTGGATCAGATGGTCGACGCTTGCCGGGACGTGGTGGCGATAGGCGCCGGCGCCGAGGAAGAAGGGTCCATCGCCCGCGACGCGGCTCTGGCGCGACAGCGCGGCCATTTGGCGCTCGACCGCCAGTTCGCTCGCATGCATCGGCAGGCCGGGGATCGGACCGGAAAGCCGCGCCTCGGCGGGTACGTCGGCGAACAGATCATCGATCGACGCGGCGCCGACTGCGGCAAGCATTTCCTTGCGGTCGTCGGGAGTGAGCGGAAGGTAGCGCATTTCACTGTCTCCCCCCTCCTGCAAGCGGGAGGGGCTGGGGGTGGGCATAGCCGCAGAGGTGATCCCATCGTTCGGGCCCACCCCGCTGCGACTAGCGAGCAAGCTCGCAAGTCTCGCTGCCCCTCCCGCAAGCGGGAGGGGGCGATTCCGATCTAAAGACTATCGCAGAAGGTCTTGTATTCCTTGGCGTCCATCAACCCGTCGAGCTGGCTCTTGTCGCCGAGCGTCATGCGGAAGAACCAGCCTTCGCCCTCGGGGTCGGTATTGACCAGTGCCGGGTCCTCCTCGAGTTGGCCATTGCCTTCGGTGACGGTGCCGTCGACGGGGGCATAGACGTCGCTTGCCGCCTTCACCGATTCGACGACCGCGGCGTCGCCGCCCTTGGTCAGTTCGGCGCCCGCATCGGGCACCTCGACGAAGACGATATCGCCGAGTTGGCCCTGCGCGAAATCGGTGATGCCGACCGTCGCGACATCGCCGTCGACGTCGATCCATTCATGTTCCTCGGTGAAATAACGCGGCATCGATCAGGCTCCCTGCTTGCGGACATAGTTATGCGGAACGAAGGGGGTCGCGGCGACGACGACGGGCACGCGCTTTCCGCGCACCTCCGCCGCGAGCGCGGTACCGGGTTCGGCGAGGCCTGTCGGGACATAGGCCATCGCGATCGGCGCGCCGACGCTGGGGGCAAAGCCGCCCGAGGTCACGATGCCGACCTCGACATTGCCGTCGAACAGCTTCGCGCCTTCGCGCACCGGCAGCTTTCCATCGACCGTCAGGCCGACGCGCTTGCGCGGCGCGCCATCGGCCAGATGGCCGAGGATGCGCGCGGCACCGGGGAAATTGGCCTCCTCGCGGCGGCGTTTGCTGATCGCGAAGGCCAGATCGCCCTCGATCGGATCGGTCGCCGGGTCGAGATCGTGGCCATAGAGCGGCAGCCCCGCCTCCAGCCGCAGCGAATCGCGCGCGCCGAGGCCGATCGGCTTCACTTCCTCCATCGCGCACAGCGCGTCGGCGAAGGGCGTGAGCGCCTCGTTCGGCAGCGCGATTTCGAAGCCGTCTTCGCCGGTATAGCCCGAACGGCTGAGCGCAATCGCGTGCCCCTGCCACGTCGCCCGCGCCGTCTGCATGAAGACGAGCTCCGTCACTTCCGGCACCAGCCGCGCGAGCGCCGTCGCGGCCTTTGGTCCCTGCAAGGCGAGCAGGCCATAATCCTCGTTGTGGTTGAGCGTCACGGCGTCGGGGAGATTCTCGCGCAGATAGGCAATGTCATCCCATTTGACCGCGCCGTTGACGACGATGCCCAGCCGGTCGCCCTCGTTGGTGATCATCAGGTCGTCGAGGATGCCGCCATCCTCCGCCAGCAGCAGCGAATAGCGCATGCGGCCGGGCTTGAGCCCCGCGATGTCGCCGGGGACGAGCGCTTCGAGCGCGACGACGACGCCCTCGCCCTCCAGACTGATCTGGCCCATGTGGCTGACGTCGAACAGGCCGGCGTGCTCGCGCGTCCACAGATGTTCGGCCATGATGCCTTCATACTGGATCGGCATCCAGTAGCCGGCGAATTCGACCATTCGCGCACCCTTCGCGCGGTGCCAGGCGTCGAGCGGCAGCGTCGCGGTTTCCACCGCTTCCTCGGCCGGCAATTCGGTGTCGGTCATAACAGTCTCCCGCGTTGACATGGCGAACGCACGGCCCGGTGCCGCGGTTTCCGCCATGCCCCCTCTGTCACGGGAACCTGAGAGTTTTCCTCCATGCGATCATGGAGTTACCCCTTCGGTGGTCGGGCGCGAGCCGCGACGCTTTCCAGAGTGTCCAGTCCGGCTGCGCGGTCCCTTGACCTGAGAGTTTCCGGGGCGGTTGCTCCTTCGGTGGCGGTGCAGTCGCCTGCCCCGCGCTCTCCCGCGCGGCCGGTCGAATCCCCTGCGGGGAGCCGACAGACGCGCGAGCCTTGGCTGCGCGCCCGCGCGGAGTCAATCGAAGAACGACGCATGATTCCGCACCCTCGTCACCCCGGATCAAATCGGCCCATATGCCCTTCCCGGCAAGCAAGGTTCGTGCCCCTGTCGAAGCCGGGGTCAGATGAGGTTGCGCGGCCCCGCGTGGACCCCGGCTTTCGCCGGGGAACGGCTCGTTCGAAAAGGGGTGACGAGGAAGAGAGGCGCGTCAGATCAAAGCCCGGATCGCGTCGTTTTCATGGACATGCACGCCGGACTCCCCCTGCCCCGAAAGCCGCACGATCGCACGCGCGACAGTCGCCGCGGGGATCGAGCGATAGCGGCGCAGCATGCCATGGAGCAGCGCGTTGGTGAAAGGCGCGGCCATCATAGCGATCCCCTCGCCGAGCCGTGGCGCCCCTTCGCGTGTGCCCGTCAGCAGGCCGGGGCGAAGAATATCGAGACGCACGAAATCGAGCGCGCGCAAGTCCGCCTCCATCTCACCCTTGGTGCGCAGGTAGAAATTGCGACTCTTCGCCGAGGCGCCGACCGAGCTGACGACGATCATCTGGCGGGCGCCGCCCAGCCGCGCACCGCGCGCCGCGGCGAGCACCAGGTCGTGATCGACCGCGCGAAACGCCGCCTGCGATCCTGCCTGCCGGATCGTCGTGCCGAGGCAGCAGATCAGGGTCGCCGGCCGTTCGGCGGCGATGATATCGGCCCAGCGTTCCAGCGGCGCGACGAGCGCGTGCCCATCCGGCGCCCCATCGACCGCGCGCCGCGCGAGGATGGTCAGCGGGCGGTCGTCCATCGCCGCGACCACCCCACGTCCGACGAGACCGGTCGCACCGATCAGCAAGATGTCAGGGGATGCCATGGCCGAAGCTTAGCGGCGCGGGCGCGGTTGGCAATGCGGCGGGTGTATGTTTCGCGCAGAGACGCAGAGGCCGCGGAGATGAGGTGGAAGAGGATTCACGCGGAGGCGCGGAGGCGTGGAGAGATTTTGCGCCCTCCCCCTCCCCATGTCGTTCCCGCGAAAGCGGGGATCCAGTTGCGACGCTGGCGATCCAACGCTGCCGCGCCGTTTATTCTTTTCGCTGGATTCCCGCTTTCGCGGGAATGACAAAGGGGAGTGGCGCCGAGCGAGGATGAGGAAGCGGAAGATGCGTTTACGCACCCTCTCTTCTTTCTCCGCGCCCTCGCGTGAGCCAGAACTCTGCGTGCTCCGCGCCTCTACGCGAATCTCATCCCAACGCCGCGCCGGTCAGGCGTGCGCCAGCGCCTCGGGCACCGCGTCCCGGCCGAAAATCTCCGCAAAGCGGTCGATGGCGAAGCGGTCGGTCATCCCGGCGATATAGTCACCGATATGACGCACCGTCGCACCGTCGCCTTCGGGCAGGCGCGATCCCCAATCCTCCCCCATCAGGCGCGGATCGGCCGCATAGGCTTCGAATAGCCGCGACACGACCTCCTTCGCTCCCGCTGCCGCCGCGATCTGCGAGGGGTGATGGTAGAGGTTCGCATACATGAAGCGCTTGAGGTCGCGTTCCTGCCGCGCCAGATCGTCCGAGAAATCGCCGAGGGTCCGGCCCGCGGCGCGGACCTCGGCGACGCTCGCGACACCGGAGGCAGTGACATTGGCCCCGGTCGCGGCGATCACGTCGTTGACCATCACCCCGATCTGGTCGCGCACCAGCTCACGCAGCAGCCGGTCGCGCGGCGCGCCGGGAAAGCGCTTCTCGACCGCACGATAATTGGCGGCCACGAAGGGCTGCGCCATCAACTGGTCGAGCGTCAGCAGACCGGCGCGCAGCCCGTCGTCGATGTCGTGATTGTCATAGGCGATGTCGTCGGCCACCGCGGCGACCTGCGCCTCCAGGCTGGCATGGCTGGACAGGTCGAGCGGGAATTCGGCATCGATCTCGGCCAGCGCCCATCCCGGATGGCGCACCGGGCCGTTGTGCTTGGCCAGTCCCTCGAGCGTTTCCCACGTCAGGTTGAGCCCGTCGAAGCGCGGATAGGGGCATTCGATCCGCGCCAGCGTGCGCAGCGTGTGGCCGTTGTGGTCGAACCCGCCGTGCGCCCGCATCGCATCCTTCAGCGCGGCCTCCCCCGCATGGCCGAAAGGCGGATGCCCGATATCGTGCGCGAGGCACAGCGCCTCGGTCAGATCCTCGTTGAGGCCGAGCGCGCGCGCGATGCCGCGACCGATCTGCGCCACCTCTATGCTGTGGGTCAGGCGGACGCGGTAATGATCGCCGTCGGGGGCGACGAACACCTGCGTCTTGTGGCGCAGGCGGCGGAAGGCGATCGAGTGGATGACGCGGTCGCGGTCGCGCTGAAAGGCGTCGCGCGGGCCGCGCACGCCGTGCCCCGGCTCCGCATGTAGGCGGCCGCGCGTGCGCGCAGGGTCGCTCGCGCACATCGCCAGCGTCATTTCACGGGATCGACGGTCTCGCCCGCCTCGCTGTTGAACAGGAAGCCGTCGCCGCCCGCCTTCTTGTAGTCGGCGAGCCAGTCCTGCGCCGCCTTCTTGCTAGCGAAGGGACCGACGAGCAGGCGGCGCGTCCGGCCCCATTCGGCGGTGGCGCCCGCCTTGCCCTTGAAGAGATCGGCGTTCTTCTTCGCGAAACGGTTGTAGTCGAAGGCCAGCGCCTTTTCGTTGGCGCCGGTGGCGATCTGGACCCACAGGCGTGCGGGGTTCGCCTTTTTCTTCGCCGCTTCCTCCTTCGCCTTGGCGTCGGCTTCGGCCTTTGCCTTGGCAGCCGCCTCTTCCTTCTCGCGCTTCGCGGCCTCGGCGGCCTCGGCCTTGCGTTTCTCCGCCTGGAGCATCGCGAGCGTGTCGGCACCGATCGCATTGTCGGGCCGCGCCAGTTCCTCGGGCGGAATCTCGATCGAACCGATGATGGCGGCGAGCGATGCGAGCGGCGCCGCGGCGGTCGGCTTCGCCACGGCCGCGGCGGGATCGGGCGGCGGCGCGGCGGCGATGGCGGGCGCGGCCGATGGCGAAGACGGAACGGCGGCGCCCGGCGACGGCGCACCGCTGCCACCGACCGAGAAGCCGGGGCCGACCGGCCCCGACGCATGGTTGACCGCGACGCCGATCGGCGCTGTGCTGTTCGTGGGCGGCGGAACGGACTGCGCGGGAGCGGGCGACGGAGCCTGCTGTGTGGACGGGAGCGCGGGCTTGCGTTCCGCTGGGGTCGGGGTCGATGCCGCGGAGGTAGCCGGCGGCGTGGCTCGCGGCTGCGGCCGGGTGTCGGGAGACGTCGTGGCGAGCGCCGGAACCCGCCGCGCGGGCGAAGGGGCGGCAGCACTGGCACGCCCGCGTTCGGACCGCTGGCCGCTGGCCGGGCGCCGCGCATCGACAGGCGCCGAAACGGGCGCAGGCGTCGGCGCGGGGGTCGCCGCCGCCATCTGCACCGGCTTGCGGCGCGGACCGAGTTCGCCCGAAGGGAAGCGGCCGAAATGCGCCGCCGCCGCCTGCTGCGCAGGGTTGAGCCGGTCGAGTTGGGTTAGGTAGGGGAGGATGTTTTGCGCGAGTTGTGGCGGCATCGTCGCGTTGACGATGTCGGTCGCTTCCTTGTCGCGGCCGTTCATTGCGAGGATCATCGCGCGGACCCGCCAGGCGCCGCGGTCCTGCGCGCGCAGTTGCGGCGTCAGCATCTCCACCGCCCGGTCGGGATCGCCGCTGATCCCCAGCGACAGCGCATAGCGGCGCGTGACCTCTTCATTCGGGCCGAGCGACAGCGCGAGTTGATAGTCGCGCTGCGCCGCATCCTGCTGGCCGAGCAGGTCGCGCGCGAGCCCGCGATCAGCGAGGAACAGGCGTTCGGGCGCGCCCAGCAACTGCGCCTCCCCGAAATAGTCGAGCGCGCGGGTCGGATTCTCCATGCGGACCATCGTCGATCCGAGCGCCGCCTTCACCGCCCCGTCGCGCGGATTCGCCTTTTCCGCGCGGACGAGAAAGCCGAGCGCGGCGCGATAATCCTCGAGATCGATCGAGGCGCGGCCGGCATCGAGCAGCGCACCGGGATCGGACCCGTTCGCCGCAATGCGGGGGATCGCCGACGACAGCAGGGTGCGCGCCGCGGTCCGCTTCTCCATCGCCGCTTTGGTCGCCGCGTCGGGCTGGCTCGCCTGCAACGCCATGGCCGGCCCCGCCGCCGCCGTTCCCAACAGCAGCAGCGTGGCGAAAGCCGTGGCGCGGCGGCGTGCACGTCCCGACCCGGAAGGTGCTCCAGCCGTCAATTTCGATCGCCACATGGGCAAAGTCATCCCGATCTACGGTCCGCCCCTGCCCGTCGCAGCGGCCGCTCGATAAACCCCGTTACTGGTTGTTCTGCCGCCCCAGGAAGCGCGGGATATCGACCCCGTCCTCCTTCTTCGCGGCATCGGCATCGGATGATGCCACGCCGCGCGACAGGCGCGACATGCGCTCGAACAGCGTTCCGCCGCCGATCGGACGCGCCGGGCTTTCGCCCGCCGGTGCGGCGTCGGGTGCGGGCGCCGCCGGGGCGGGCCGATAATCCGCCTCAGGCGTCGCGGCGGGTTCGCCGAGCACCAGTTCGCCGGTGGTGTCGTCATAGGTCGCGGCAACCTGCGAAAGCTCCATCGGCTCTTCCTCGGCCGGCGCGGGCGCAGAGGCCGGCGCGGTTTCGGCCGCCGGTGCATCGCTGATCGAAAAGCCGGGCTGCGGATCGCTGTCGGCATCGACCGCCGGTTCCGCGGCGGGCGCTTCCTCGACGGGGCGTTCCTCGACCAGCGGCTCGATCGCTTCCTCCGCCACCGGCGCGGGCGCCGCGGCGCGGCCCGGCTGGAAGGAGAAGCTGCGTGCCGCGAGCGCGGGCGCCGCCGCACTGTCGCCGGTCCCGTCGATGCCGGTCGCGACGACCGACACGCGGATCTTGCCTTCGAGCGCTTCGTTGAAGGCGCTGCCCCAGATGATGTTGGCGTCGGGATCGACCAGCTCGCGGATATGGTTCGCGGCCTCGTCGACTTCCATCAGGCGCATGTCCTCGCCGCCGACGATCGACACGATCACGCCCTTCGCGCCCGCCATCGACACGCCGTCGAGCAGCGGGTTGGCGATCGCCTTCTGCGCCGCCTCCAGCGCGCGGCCGTCGCCTTCGGCCTCGCCGGTGCCCATCATCGCCTTGCCCATCTCGCGCATCACGCTGCGCACGTCGGCGAAGTCGAGGTTGATCAGGCCGGGCATGACCATCAGGTCGGTGATGCCGCGCACGCCCTGCTGGAGCACCTCGTCCGCCATCGAGAAGGCTTCCTTGAAGGTCGTGTTGGGGTTCGCGACCAGGAAGAGATTCTGGTTGGGGATGACGATCAGCGTGTCGACATGTTCCTGCAGCTCGGCGATGCCCGCCTCTGCCGACCGCATGCGGCGCTGACCTTCGAAGGTGAAGGGCTTGGTGACGACGCCGACGGTCAGGATGCCGCGGTCGCGCGCCGCCTTCGCGATCACCGGCGCGGCGCCGGTGCCGGTGCCGCCGCCCATGCCCGCCGCGACGAAGCACATGTGCGCGCCGTTCAGCGCCTCTTCGACCTGGCTGATGCTTTCCTCTGCCGCCGCGCGGCCGACCTCGGGCCGCGAGCCCGCGCCCAGTCCCTGCGTGATCTGGGTGCCGAGCTGGATGCGCCGTTCGGCCGGCGAGGCGTTGAGCGCCTGCGCGTCGGTGTTGGCGACGATGAAATCGACCCCCTCGACCCGCGCCGCGATCATGTTGGCGATGGCATTGCCCCCTGCGCCGCCGACGCCGATCACGGCGATCCGCGGCTTCAGCTCGTCGACCTGCGGCGGGCCAATATCGATGCTCATCAAACAATCTCCCTGCAGCGGCGAACCCCTGCCGCCAGCCTCACCATGCGACCCAACGGGCGGTGGTCCCGCCGCCCGGATTCAAGGATGCGGACCCGTCTATGCCATGTTCGAGGTTTACCACAGACAGGGCCGCACTTAAGTCCCCGCATTGCACTATTGTGACGCCGGAATCACCCAAAAAATTAACCTTTCACGTTCGCTGCGATCAAAAGCTGCTTTTGAGCGCAGCCATCAACCGCTGGAGGATGCCGGCGCCCTTCGGGCGATAGATATCCTGCGCCATCATCGGCAGGTCGCGCAGGTCGACGGGGTCCGACGCGGCATAGAGAACCAGACCCGCCAGCGTCGCGAAAGCCGGTCCCGAGTGGGCATCGGGCAGGCCGTGCAAGCCGCGCGGCCGTCCGATGCGCGCGGCGCGGCCGAGCGCGCTCTGGGTATAGTCGGCGATGCCCTTGAGGTCGGCGCCGCCGCCGACCAGCACGACCTGCCGGCCCACCGGGCCGACGAAATGCAGGTCCTTGAGCGTCCGGCCGATCTCCCCCATCATCGTGTCAAGCCGCTGGCGGATCACCGCGACGAGCTGCGCGCGGGTGATGCGCGGCGATTCGCCGCCCGCGGGGGCGCCGGGATCGAGTTCGATCACCTCGTTATTGTCGCGCGGGCTGGCGGACGCGGAGCCGTAGAAGCTCTGGAGCCGCTGCGCCTGGCTGCGGCGGATGCCGAAGGCGGAGGCGATGTCGTCGGTGATGTCGCTGGCGCCGAAGGGCAGCGACGCCATCTCGACGAGCATCCCCCCGGCATAGAGCGACACGGTCGTCACCGACGCGCCGAGTTCGACGAGCGCGACGCCGAGGTCGCGTTCCTCGTCCGACAGGCAGGCGAGCCCGGCCGCGATCGGCGCGGCGACCACGGCGTTGACGTCGAGATGCGCCTGCCGCACCGCGACCTCCAGATTCCGCACCGGCGCGCCGTCGGCCATGATGATGTGGATGTCGACCCCCAGCCGGTCGGCGTGGAGCCCGATCGGGTTCTTGACCCCGGCGAGCCCGTCGAGCGTGTAGAGCGCGGGCTGCGCGTGCAGGATCATCCGCCCTTCCGGGTCGATGCCGGCGCGGCCCGCGGCGAGCAGGTCGTCGACATCCTCCTGTTCGATGCGGTGGCCGCCGAGTTCGCTCTCGATCGGCGCGACGTCGCTGATCAGGCAGCCGGCGGAGAAGGATACCCACACATCGTCGATGTTGAGTCCCGCGATGCGCTCGGCCTGCTCGATCGCCTCGCGCACGACATGCTCGGTCTGCTCCATGTCGGCGACATAGCCGCGCTGGACGCCGCGGCTCTCGCGCTGTCCGGTGCCGAGGACGTGCAGCTGGCCGTCGGCGGTCTGTCCCGCGATCAGCGCGCAGACCTTCCACGACCCGACATCGAGCGCGGTGATGATCTTTTCGATGCGCGGCGGCGCCATCGTCCTACCCCTCGTTCGCGGTGCTCGCCGCGACGGCATCGGCGGCCGCGCGCGCGGCGTCGAGCTTCGCGGGCGCCACCTGCCCCTCGTGCGGCAGGCGTAGCACGAAACGGCTGGGATCGCGCATGTCGAAGCGCAGGATGCCGCGGCCGAGCAGCCGGTTGGCGCCGTCCATATGCGCGAATTTGGCGAGCGCGCGCTTCGCCTCCGTCTCGCCTTCGGGCAGCGACAGCGTCTCGCCGCTGCGGAACCGCAGGTCCCAGCGGCGGTTGCCGACCCAGGTCGCGCCCGCCAGCAGTTCCTTGAGGCTGCTCGCCTCTGCCAGCAGCCGGTCGAGGTCCTGCGCGCGGCGGTTGGCGCTGGGGCCGATGACCAGCGGCAGGTCGGGCATGGTCGCGACCGAAACGGGTTCGAGGACGACGCCCTTTTCGTCGATCAGCGACAGGCGGCCCGCATTCTGCCAGATCGCGGCGGGGGAGCGCTCGACGATATCGACGACCAGCGTATCGGGCAGCCGCCGCGACACGCGCGCATCCTTGATCCAGCCATATTGCATCAGGTCGTGGCGCACCCCCTCCAGATCGACCGCCGCCATCGAGCGATCCTTCTGTGCGAGCGCGATGTCATAGACTTTCAGCCGGTCGATGCGGTCGGCGCCGACGACCTCGACCTTGCGCACCTGGAACCCCGCGCGGCCGACCGCCTGCGCCCATTCCTCCTGCACCTTTGCCGTGACCCCCGTCGCATGGGCGGCAAGTCCGGCGACCGCGAACAGGCTGAGGCCGATCGTCCAGTTGGCGATCCGCTGAAGCGTCGCGGGCCGCACCGGCAGCGCGTTGATGATCGCGTCGAGGCGCGAGGTCTGGACCCGCCTGCGCTTGCGCGGCGCCCGGACCGGGCGGCGCGGCGGGGCCTTGGCGCGCTTGATCCGCGTGCTGCTCACAGGGCGTCCTCCACGATGCGTTCGACCAGCTCGGCATAGTCGATGCCGATCGCCCGCGCCTGTTCGGGCACGAGGCTGAGCGGCGTCATGCCGGGCTGGGTGTTGACCTCGAGCAGATAGATGCCCGCCAGGCCATGTTCGTCGTCCCAGCGGAAATCCGAGCGCGACGCCCCCTTGCAGCCGAGGATGCGATGCGCCTGGAGTGCCAGGTCCTTCATCCGCTGCGCCACCTCTTCGGGCACGTCGGCGGGGCAGACATGCTGGGTCAGGCCGTCGGTATATTTGGCGTCATAATCGTAGAAGCCCGATTTCACGCGCAGTTCGGTGACGCCGAGCGCTTCGTCGCGCAGCACCGCGACGGTCAGTTCGCGCCCCTTGATGAAAGGTTCGGCCAGCAGCCGGTCGAACGCCTGCCACGGCCCCACGGCGTCGCGCGCGATCGGGTTGCCGTAATTGCTGTCGTCCCTGACGATGGCGACCCCGACCGACGAGCCTTCGTTGACGGGCTTCAGCACATAGGGACGCGGCAGCGGGTCGATGGAAAAGAGGCTTTCGCTGTCGACCATGGTCCCCGCCGGCATCGGAACGCCATGCGGCACCAGCGCCTGTTTCGTCAATTCCTTGTCGATCGCGATCACCGAGGTGACGAGGCCGCTGTGGGTGTATTTCAGGCCCATCAGGTCGAGCATGCCCTGCACCGTCCCGTCCTCGCCCGGCACGCCGTGGAGCGCGTTGAACACGACGTCGGGATTCGCCTCTGCCAGCCGCTGCGCGACGTCGCGGCCCATGTCGATGCGCGTCACCCGGTGCCCGCGCGATTCGAGCGCGTCGGCGATGCCCTTGCCGCTCATCAGCGACACCTCGCGCTCGGCGGACCAGCCGCCCATCAGCACGGCGACATGCCAGGGGCCACGAGTCATCGGAAAGTCCTCCCCGCTTGCGGGGAGGTGGCAGGCGCGAAGCGGCTGACGGAGGGAGCTATCGCGGCCCGCCGACGCTGTTTGAGGACGCCAGCCCCCTCCACCGCTTTGCGGTCCCCCTCCCCGCAAGCGGGGAGGATTTTGATTGCCACGCTCACGTCTCCACTCCCACGCGCTGAATCTCCCATTGCAGGTCTATGCCGCTGTTCGCCTTCACCCGGCGGCGCACCTCTTCGCCCAGCGCCTCGATGTCGGCGCTGGTCGCGGTGCCGGTGTTGATGAGGAAATTGGTGTGCTTTTCGCTGACCTGCGCGCCGCCGACCGTGAGCCCGCGGCAGCCGGCCGCGTCGACGAGCTGCCACGCCTTGTGCCCCTCGGGATTCTTGAAGGTCGAGCCGCCGGTGCGCGAACGCAGCGGCTGCGACGCCTCGCGGCTCGCCGATATGCGGTCCATCTCGGCCTGGATCGCCCGCGGGTCGCCGGGGCGGCCGCGAAAGGTCGCGCCGATCACCACCGCGCCCGCGGGCAAGGCGCTGTGGCGATAGCTGTAGCCGAGGTCGGCGAGCGGCAGGGTGCGGCGCTCGCCGGAGCGCAGCACGACCTCGGCCTCGACCAATATGTCCTTGACCTCGCTGCCGTATGCGCCGCCGTTCATGCGCACGAAGCCGCCGACGGTGCCGGGGATCGAGCGCAGGAATTCGAGCCCCGCGATGCCGGCGTCGCGCGCGGTCGAGGAGACGAGGATGCCCGAGGCGCCGCCGCCGCAGCGCAGCGTCGTCGCATCGACCGCCGCGACCGTCGCGAACGCCTTGCCCAGCCGCACGACGACGCCGGGGAAGCCGCCGTCGCGGACGATCAGGTTCGAGCCGAGTCCGAGCGCCATGACGGGGATCGCGGGGTCGAGATCCCGCAGGAAGGCGGACAGGTCGTCGGCATCCTTCGGCTCGAACAGCCAGCCGGCGGGACCGCCCGCCTTGAACCAGACGAGCGGCGCCAGCGGGGCATCGGGGGTGAGCTTGCCGCGGACATTCCCAAATGCCGTTTGCCCTGAGCCTGTCGAAGGGCCGATCTTCCCTTTTTCCTCCGCACGAGAAAAGGACTGTCCTTCGACAGGCTCAGGACGAACGGCTTTGGGATCGGACGTCATGCCTGCCCCTCCACCGCCGCCGCCAGTCCTGCCGCGATCTTCGTGATGTCGCCCGCGCCGAGGCAGATGATCCGGTCGCCGGCGCCGATCTGCCCCGCCGCGATCGCCCCGGCGACCGTCGCGGCGAGCGCCGCGGCGTCGGGGACGAAGGCGACGTCGCGGTGGCCGCGGTCGCGCAGCCCCTCGACGAGCGCCGCCGACGTCACCCCCTCGATCGGCGCTTCGCCCGCCGCGTAGACCGGCAGCGCATAGACGATGTCGGCGTCGTTGAACGCCTGCTGGAACTCGTCCATATGGTCGCGAAGACGTGTAAATCGGTGCGGCTGGACCACCGCGACGACGCGCCCCATCCCCGCGCCCTCGCGCGCGGCGGCGAGCACGGCGCGGATCTCGACCGGGTGGTGGCCGTAATCGTCGATCACCGTCACGGCGCCGCCGTCAGCGGCGATCTCACCGACGCGGGTGAAGCGGCGCTTGACCCCCGCGAACCCCTCGAAGCCCGACACGATGCGCGCATCGGGCACGCCCATGTGCAGCGCCACCGCGACCGCCGCGAGCGCGTTCTGGACATTGTGGCGGCCCGCCATCGGCAGGTGGATGCCCTCGATCGTCCGGCTGCCCCCGTCGCGGTCCCGCACCACGACGTCGAAGCGGTTGCCGTCGGGTCCCGGCGTCACATTGGTGCCGCGCACGTCGGCCTGCGCGGAGAAGCCGTAGGTGACGATGCGGCGGTCGCGGATGCGCGGGATGATCGCCTGCACCTCCGGATGGTCGAGGCAGAGCATCGCGGCGCCGTAGAAGGGCACATTCTCGATGAACTCGACGAAAGCCGCCTTGATCGCGTCGAAGCTGCCGTAGTGGTCGAGATGTTCGGGGTCGATGTTGGTGACGACCGCGATCGTCCCGTCGAGGCGCAGGAAGCTGCCGTCGCTCTCGTCGGCCTCGACCACCATCCAGTCGGACGCGCCGAGCCGTGCGTTCGAGCCATAGCTGTTGATGATGCCGCCGTTGATGACCGTCGGGTCGATCCCGCCCGCATCGAGCAGCGCGGCGACGAGACTGGTGGTCGTCGTCTTGCCGTGCGTCCCGGCGATGGCGACGGTCGATTTGAGCCGCATCAGTTCGGCAAGCATCTCGGCGCGGCGGACGATCGGCACGCGCTGCGCGAGCGCCGCCTCGACCTCCGGATTGCCGCGCTGGACCGCGGTCGAGGTGACGACGACCGCGACCCCCTCGACATTTTCGGGGGCGTGGCCGATCGCCACCTTGATCCCGCGCTTGCGCAGCCCCTCGACGACATAGGATTCGGCGATGTCGCTGCCCTGCACCTGATAGCCGAGGTTGTGCATCACCTCGGCGATCCCCGACATGCCGATGCCGCCGATGCCGATGAAGTGGATGATGCCGATATCGGTCGCGACGCCGCGCATCAGTTCGCCTCCCGCGCCGCGGCGACGCCGCTTGCCGGTGCGCGCTGGGCGCTGGCGCCGACGCGGATCACGTCCATCAGCGGCGGCGGCGCGAAGGATTCGACGAGGTCGGCGAGGTCACGCGTCGCGTCAGGCAGGCCGCAGCCCACCGCATGTTCGGCCGCCGCTTCGAGCGCGCCGGGTTCGAGCGCCATGCGCTGGATATGCTTGGCGACCGCGGCGGGGGTGAAATCCTGCTGCGCGAAGGCGATAGCGCCCCCCGCCTCGACCAGGTCGACGACGTTCCAGCGCTGGTGATCGTCCATCGCGTGCGGATAGGGGACGAAGATCGCCGGGCGGCCCGCGCAGGCCAGTTCGGCGACGGTCGAGGCGCCGGCGCGGCCGATGAACAGATGCGCCCAGCGCAGCCGTTCGGGCAGGTCGGCGATATAGGGCGCGCATTCGGCCGCGACGCCGAGTTCGGCATAGCGGGCGCGCACGCCCTCGATATCCGCCTCGCGCGCCTGCTGCACGACCTGGAGCCGTTCGAGCAACGCGGGGGGCAGCATCGCGATCGCGGCGGGCACGACCTCGCTCAGCACCGTGGCGCCGAGGCTGCCGCCGACGACGAGCAGGCGGACGATGCCGTCCTCGGGCAGCGGCGGGAAGCCTTCCTCGCGGATCGCGACGATCTCCTCGCGTACCGGATTGCCGGTGAGGTGGCGCTTCATCGCCTGCTTTTCGGGGAAGCGGTGGATGTTGCGGTAGGCGACGGCCACCGCGTCGACGCGCGGCGCCATCAGCCGGTTGACGCGGCCGAGCACCGCATTCTGTTCGTGGATCACGCGCGGCCGCCGCGTCGCCCCCGCGGCGAGCAGGCTGGGCAGCGAGGGATAGCCGCCGAAGCCGACGACGACGGCCGGGTCGAATTCGCCGATCAGTTCGATCGCCTGCCGGCGCCCCTTGCGGATCGCCAGCGCCGCCTTGACCCAGCCGACGGGGCCGCCGTGGACGCGGCCGGCGGGCAGCACATGCGTTTCGAGTTTGGCGGGCGCGCCCGGAATCCTGAGGCCGCGGTCGTCGCTGACCAGCGCCACGCGGTGCCCGCGCGCGATCAGTTCGCCCGCGCCGGCGGCGAGGAGGAAGTGGCGGGTCGCGGTCATCGGCGGGCGATCATTTCTTGTTCCAGTTGCGGGTCAGGGACACCCGCGCGGCATAGGGGTTCCGCCGGGTCAGCGACAAGAGCAAACCCATGCCGATCGACAGCGCGATGAAGGAGGAACCGCCATAGCTGATGAAGGGCAGCGTCATCCCCTTCGACGGGAAAAGCTGGGTGTTCACCGCCATGTTGATCGTCGCCTGCCCCCCGAACTGCGCGATCAGGCCGGCGACGGCGAGGATCAGGAAGCTGTCCTCTTCGTCGAGCAGGCGGACGAGGACGCGGACGATGATCGCGAGATAGAGGACGACGATGGCAAGGCACGCGATCAACCCGAATTCCTCGCCGATCACCGAGAAGATATAGTCGGTGTGCGCCTCTGGCAGCTTGAACTTGGCGAGCCCGGCGCCGGGGCCGGTGCCGATCAGCCCGCCGGCGGTGATCGTCGCATGCGCCTTGTCCTCCTGAAAGCTGTCGCCTTCGCCGAACAGCCAGCTGTTGATGCGCTGGGTCGCGACCGAATAGGTGAAATAGGCGACGACCAGCCCTGCGAGCCCGCCGGTGGCGAGCAGCACGATGATCCGCATCGAAAGCCCCGCGACCATCACCAGCACCAGCCAGGTACCGATGAAGATGATCGTCTGCCCCAGGTCGGGCTGTCCCATCAGCAGCACCCCGATGATGCCGGTCAGGACGAAGGAGAGCGGCACGACCGGCAGGCTTTGGTCGTGGAGCCGCAGCGACAGGATCCACGCGAGCGACACCGCGAAGAAGGGCTTGAGGAATTCCGATGGTTGCAGCCGGAACATGCCGCTGCCGAGCCAGCGCTGCGCCCCGTTCACCGAGGCGCCGATCAGAGGCACCAGGAACAGCAGGATCAGGAAGGTCAGCGTGCCGTAGATGGCGAAGCGCCGCGCCTGCGGCTTGGGCAGCATCGACACCGCGAGCATCACCGGCACGCCGACGATCACCCACATCAGCTGGCGGTAGAAATAATAGAGCGGATCGAGGCTGGCGGTCGTCGTCGACAGTTTCTGCGCCGCGACCGGCGAAGCGGCGGCGACGGCGACCAGCCCGACCGCGACCAGCATCGAGACGAGGAGCAGCAGCACCCGGTCGATTTCCCAGAACCACAGGCCGAGCGGCGTGCGGTCGGCGCGGCTGAGCCGCGGCCCGCGGCGCTTCGCCGTCCGGGTCGTCGCCGCGATGACGGGTCGTTCGGTGGCGTTCATGCTGTCCGGCTCCCCACTCATGCCCTGGCCAACACCGGGCGGGCACCTGCCCCGTCCGTTCGCGTCGAGCGAAGTCGAGACGTCCATCGGCCGTGCACGACTTCGCGGCGTCTCGACTTCGCTCGACACGAACGGAGATGAAAGGCCGTCATTCGCCAAGCGCCAAAACGGCCGCGCGGAACGCGTCGCCGCGCTGCTCATAATCCCCGAACTGGTCGAAGGAGGCGCAGGCGGGCGACAGCAGCACGACGTCGCCCGGCCGGACGGCGGCGGCGGCCTGCGCGACGGCGGTCGCGAGGTCGCCCGACCGTTCGACCGCGATGGCGTCGCCGATCTCGACCGCGAACGGGTCCATCGCCTCGCCGATCAGATAGGCGCGCCTGACGTTGCCGAACCACGGGCGGCAGGCGGCGAGCCCGTCGCCCTTCGCCCGCCCCCCGGCAATCCAGTGCAGACGCTGGTCCGGCGCCGGCGGAAAGGCCGCCAGCGCCGGTGCAGCGGAAGCCGCGTTGGTCGCCTTGCTGTCGTTGTACCAGCGGGCGCCACGGGCTTCGCCGACCCATTCCATGCGATGCGGGAGCGCGGTGTAGGTCGCGAGCCCACGCTCGATCTGTTCGTCGTTCAGCCCCAGCACGCGGCACACCGCGATCGCGCAGACGGCGTTCTGTGCGTTGTGCGGTCCCTGCAGCGCGGGCCAGCGCGCCTGGTCGGCGGGGTCGATATCCTTTGCCGACACGCGGTGGAGCCGATGCGCGACGCGCCCCGCGATCATCCGCGACGGATCGTCGTCGACCGCGATCACCGCGACCTGATCGGGGGTCTGGAGCGCGAAGAGGCGCGCCTTCGAGGCGGCATAGCTTTCGAAACCGTCGTAGCGGTCGAGATGGTCGGGCGTGATGTTGGACAGCACGGCCACGTCGCAGGCGAGGCTGCTCGTCAGGTCGATCTGATAGCTCGACAGTTCCAGCACATAGACGCCGACGCCGTTTTCATTTGGCGACAACGGATCGCGCGTCAGGATCGGCAGGCCGATGTTGCCGCCCATCAGCGCCGGGATCGCCGCCGTCTGGAGCATATGGGTAATCAGCGCGGTGACGGTCGACTTGCCGTTGGTGCCGGTGATGCCGACGACCTTGTGCGGGGGCAGATCGGCGCGCGCCTCCGCGAACAGTTCGACGTCGCCGATGACCGGCACGTGCGCCGCGCGCGCATGGTCGGCGATCGGATGGCGGTTGAGCGGCACCCCCGGCGAGACCACGACGCCCGCGAAACCGGCGAGGTCGATCGCCAGCGGATCGCCGATGTCGGCGCCGAGCGCCATCGCCGCGTCGCGCGCGTCGGCGCGGTCGTCCCACGCGGTGACGCCCGCGCCGCCGGCGATCAGCGCCTCGACCGTGGCGAGGCCCGAGCGCGCCAGCCCGAGCACCGCATAACGGCGGCCGGCGAAGGCGCGCGCGGCGATCATCGCAGCTTGAGCGTCGCGAGCCCCGCGAGCGCGAGGACGATCGAGACGATCCAGAAGCGGATGACCACGGTCGATTCGGGCCATCCCAATTGCTCGAAATGATGGTGAATCGGCGCCATGCGGAAGACGCGCCGCCCGGTGCGTTTGTACCAGAAGACCTGGATGATCACCGACAGCGCCTCGGCCACGAACAGCCCGCCGACGAGGACCAGCACCAGTTCGTGCTGCGCGGTGACGGCCATCGTCGCGAGCGCCCCGCCCAGCGCGAGGCTGCCGGTGTCACCCATAAACACCGCCGCCGGCGGCGCATTGAACCACAGGAAAGCCAGGCAAGCGCCGATGATGGCCGCGGCGAAGATCGCGAGCTCGCCCGCCCCCGGCACGTGCGGTATGCCGAGGTAGCCCGCGAACTTCGCATTGCCCGACAGATAGACGATGACGAGGAAGGTCAGGCTGGCGATCATCACCGGAAAGGTCGCGAGCCCATCGAGCCCGTCGGTCAGGTTCACCGCATTGCCGAAGCCGACGATCAGCACCATCGCGAAGACATAGAAGAAGGGCCCGAGCGGGATGGTGACGTCGCTGAAGAAGGGCAGATAGAGGTCGGTGCCGGTGCGCGACACGATCAGCAGCACCGCGACCGCCGCGATGCCGAATTCGATCGCCAGCCGCACGCGCCCCGGAATGCCGCGATGGCTCGACTTGGTCACCTTGTCGAGGTCGTCGAGGAAGCCGACGAGCGCGAAGCCGCCGGTGACGAACAGGCAGGCCCAGACGAAGCGGTTCGACAGGTCCATCCACAATAGCGCCGAAACCATCAGCGAAATCAGGATCATCAGCCCGCCCATCGTCGGCGTGCCGCGTTTCGCCAGATGGCTTTGCGGGCCGTCGTCGCGGATCGGCTGTCCCTTCCCCTGCCGCATGCGCAGCATCAGGATGAAGCGCGGCCCGATCCACAGCCCGATGATCAGCGCGGTCGCGACGGCGGCGCCCGAGCGGAAGCTCAGGTAGCGGATGAGGTTGAGAGCCCCGGGAAAGCCAAGCCATTCCGCCAGCCAGTATAACATCAATAGTCCCCGTTGGTCAGCGCCGTGACGACATGCGACAGGCCGACGCTGTTCGATCCCTTGACCAGCACGACGTCGCCGGCGCGGATCACGTCCTTCAGCCGCGCGGTCGCGTCCGCGTGGGCGGGCACATGCTCGAAATCGACGCGCCTCTCAAGCGCTTTGGCGAGCGGCGCCATCTCTTCGCCGACGAGCAGGGCGAACTGCACTCCCGCCGCGACGAGCGGAGCGGCCAGCCCTTCGTGATAGGCGGCGCCATCGGGGCCGAGTTCCTTCATGCTCCCCAATATCGCCACCTTGCGCCCGGCGGATTCGTCGCCGAGCAGGCCGATGGTCGCCGCCATCGAAGCGGGGTTGGCGTTATAGCTTTCGTCGATGACCCGAATCTCGCCGCCGGGCACCGCGACGCGGTGGCGTGCGCCGCGTCCCGCGAGCCCGCCCATCTCGGCAAAGGCGAGCCCCGCCGCGGGCAGATCGCCGCCGACCGCCTTGACCGCCGCGAGCACCGCCAGCGCGTTCGACACCCAATGCGCCCCCGCCTGCGCGATGGTGAAGCAGAGCAGCGCATCCTGCACCTGCGCCGTGACCAGCGAGCCGCCCTGTCCGTCGGGCAGCCAGTCGACCGCGCGCACGTCCGCGCCCTCGCCGAAACCGAAGCTGACGATGTGCGCGGCATGCTGCTCCGCCTTCGCGCGCAGCCGCGCATGATGCGGGCTGTCGAAGGGGATGATCGCGGTGCCGCCGGGTTCGAGCCCCTCGAAAATCTCGCCCTTGGCGTCGGCGATCGCCGCTTCGCTGCCGAAATATTCCATATGCGCCGGGGCGATGGTGGTGACGATCGCGACGTGCGGGCGGACCATGCGGGTCAGCGCCGCAAGTTCGCCTTCATGGTTCATGCCCATCTCGAAGATGCCGAAGTCGGCGGCCCCCGGCATGCGCGCGAGGCTGAGCGGCACGCCGACATGGTTGTTGTAGCTCTTGACCGAGCGATGCGCCTTGCCGGGGCGGAAGCGGTCGAGCGCCGCGAACAGCGCCTCCTTCGTCCCCGTCTTGCCCGCCGATCCGGTGACGCCGACGATCCGGGCATGGCTGCGCGCACGCGCCGCGATGCCCAGCGCATTCAGTGCCGCCGCGCTGTCGGCGACGCGGACGTGCGGATGGTCGATGGCGGTTTCGCAGACGATGCCCGCGGCGCCGGCGACGATCGCCTTGTCGATGAACTTGTGGCCGTCGGTCGCCTCGCCCTTCATCGCGATGAACAGGTCGCCCTTTGTCACCTCGCGCGAATCGAAGGCGACGCCGTGCACGGTGAAGTCGGCGCTGGCGGTGCCGCCGGTGGCTGCGGCGATGGCGCGCGCGGTCCACAGCGGGGTCATGCCGCCGCCTCCCGCGCGACGGCGACGTCGTCGAAGGGGATGACGCGCGCCGCGGCGCCGCTGCCGACGATCTGCCCCTGCTCGTGCCCCTTGCCCGCGATGCAGACGATGTCGTCGGCGCGCGCCTCGGCGATCGCGGCGGCGATCGCGGCGCGGCGGTCGCCGATCACGCGCGCATCGGGCGCGCCTGCCGCAATCGCGGCGCGGATGGCGGCGGGGTCCTCGCCGCGCGGATTGTCGTCGGTGACGATCAGCACGTCGGCCCCGGCGGCCGCCACCCGGCCCATCTCGGGCCGCTTGTCGCGGTCGCGGTCGCCGCCGGCGCCGAAAACGAGGATCAGCCGCCCGCTCGCATGCGGGCGCAGCGCGTCGAGCGCCGCCGCGATCGCGTCGGGCGTGTGGGCATAATCGACATAGACCGGTGCGCCCGCGCGAGTGATCGCCGCGCGTTCGAGGCGGCCGCGCACCGGCTGGAGACGGGCGAGATTGGCCAGCGTCTGCTGGACGTCGCCGCCGGTCGCGATGACGAGCCCCGCCGCGACCAGCGCATTGGCGGCCTGATAGGCGCCGATCAGCGGCAGCGTGACCTTCTGCGCGAGCGGCCCCGCGGCGATCGTCAGCGACTGGCCGAGCTGGGTCGGCTCGCGCGCGACGAGCCGCAGCGTCTCGCCCTCGCGCCCGACCGTCAGAATCCGCAGGCCGCGCTGCTTCGCCTCATACTCCGCGGCCGCCGACCACAGATCGTCGGCCCAGATCACCGCGACGCCGTCCGGATCGACCACCTCGCGGAACAGCCGCATCTTCGCGGCCAGATAGGCATCCATGTCGCCATGATAATCGAGATGGTCGTGGCTGAGGTTGGTGAAGGCGGCCGCCTTCACCGGCACCCCTTCGGTGCGATACTGGTCGAGGCCGTGGCTCGACGCCTCGAACGCGGCGTGCGTCACGCCTTCCGCGGCGAGCCCCGCCATGTTCGACAGGAAGGTCACGATGTCGGGCGTCGTCAGCCCGGTCGAGGCGCTGTCGTTCGAGGTGGTGATGCCCAGCGTGCCGATCGAGGCGGCGTGGAAGCCCGCCATGCGCCAGAGCTGGCGCGTCATCTCGACCGTCGAGGTCTTGCCGTTGGTGCCGGTGACCGCGACGCAGGTCGCCGGAAAGCGGTGGAAGAAGCGCGCCGCGATGTGCGCGAAGGCGCGCCTTGGGTTGGGGTCGGCGATGTGCACCGCGCCCGCCACCGTCGCCCCCGGCCGCGCGACCACGGCGATCGCGCCGGCCGCGATGGCGGCGGGGATGAAATCCTCACCGTTGAACCGTTCGCCGGCGAAGGCGCCGAAGATCGTGCCCGGCGCGACCTTGCGGTGGTCGATGGCGAGCCCGGTGACGACCGGGTCGGCACCCGAGGGGCCCGGCGGGTCGAGGAGCGCCGAGAGACGCATCAGTCCGCCTTCCCGCCCTTCCAGAGCAGCGGCGTCAGTTCGGACACGTCGACGTCGCGGCTTTCGTCGGGGAAGACGCCGAGCATCGGCCCCGCGCGCATCACCACTTTCCGGACCACCGGCGCGGCGGTCCAGCCGGCGGTGCGCTGCCCCGAGCTGAAGGCGTTGCCCTTCGGCTCGTCGATCATCGCGAGGACGACGTAGCGCGGATTGTCCATCGGGAAGGCGGCGGCGAAGGTCGAGACGAGCGAATGGCGGCGATACCCGCCCGCGCCCGGCTTTTCGGCGCTGCCCGTCTTGCCGCCGACGCGGAAGCCGGGCGCGTCGGCCTGGCGCCCGGTGCCGTCGGACACGATCAGGCGGAGAAGCTGGCGCATCCGTGCGCTGGTCGACGCCTTGAACACGCGGCGCCCCTGCGGCGGCGCCTTGTCGCCCAGCTTGAGGATTGTCGCCGGGCGCCAGATGCCACCGTTGACGAGCGCCGCATAGGCGCTGGCGAGGTGCAGCGGAGTCACCGCGATGCCGTGGCCGTAGCTGGTCGTCATCGTCGTCAGCCGGCCCCAGTCGCGCGGCCACAGCGGAAACGCCCGTTCCTTGATGTCGATCCCCGGCCGCTTGTCGAACTCGAGATTGCGGAACAGTTCCTCCATCTTCTCGCGGCCGAGCTGGTCGGCGATCTGCGCGGTGACGACGTTCGAGCTGTGGATCAGCGTTTCGGGCACGTTGAGCCAGCGGCCCATGCTGTGCGAATCGCGGATGCGGAATCCGGCGATCGCGAGCGGCCGGGTCGCGTCGTAGCGCTTCGCCATGCTGGTCACCACGCCATTGTCGATCGCCGCCCCGATCGACAGCGGCTTGAAGGTGGAACCGAGCTCGTAGAGGTTATAGGTCACCGCGTTGCGCCGCGCGCCGCCGTTGTCGGGCGCCAGCTTGTTCGGATTATAGGTGGGCAGCGAGGTCATGGCCAGCACTTCGCCCGTGTGGACGTCGAGGATCAGCCCGGCGCCGCCGATCGCCTCCAGATTGGCGACGGCGTTCGACAGCTCGCTTTCGAGTACGCCCTGCACGCGCGCGTCGATCGACAGCGCGAGCGGATCGCCGCGCGTCGCCTTGTCGGTCAGCCGTTCCTCGAACGCGCCCTCGACCCCGGTGACGCCCTGCCCGTCGGCGTTGGTGAAGCCCAGCACGTGCGCGGCGAGCGAAAGCTGCGGATAGAGCCGCTCCTTCTCGCGCGGGAAGTCGAACCCGACATCGCCGATCGCGTTGACCGCGGCGACCTGATCGGGCAGCGCGCGGCGGCGGATATAGGTGGGACGCGGCCCGTTCAGCTTTGCGAGCAGGTCCTCGCGCGGCATGTCTGGAAAGATCCGGTGCAGCTCGTCGGCCAGATAGGGCCGGCTGTTGAGCAGCTTCGACGGCACGACACGGATCGAATAGCCGTCGATCGTCCGCGCCAGCGGCACGCCGTTGCGGTCGACGATGTCGGCGCGCGCGGGCACGAAGGTCGCCGATCCGTTGCGGTGCCCGGCGGAAGTGTCGAACAGCGCGAAATAGACGAGCCGCACCGACACAAGGAAAAAGGCCGCCATGAACAGCAGCATCAGCATCATCAGACGCTGCTGCGCGGTCAGCAATATCTGCTGCCGCACCCCCGCGGTCCGTACCCGGGTCGGTCGGACGACCAGCGTGTTCATTGCGGCGTCTTGCCTCCCGCCGCTTCGCGGGCCGCCTGACGCTTGAGGTCGGCGAGCGTCGATTCGGTGAGGAGCTGGTCCTCGATCATCTTGAGCTGTTCACGCCGCCGCGTCGGCGCCATGTGTGGCAGCGCGTCGCTGCGCACCGCGCTGTCCGCCTGCGCGAGCACGACGGGCTTTTCGGCGGCGGGCCGCGCGGCGGCCGGCGGGGCGGGCGCGGCTTCGGGCGTGCCGACCGGGCTGACCATCGCCATCAGCACCGGCGCGACCTCGTTCGCGCCGCGCGCGCGCGGCAGGCGGTCGATCGAGGCGAGCTGCGTCTCGCTCGACAGATATTGCGACGCCGAGGGCGCCGAATAGCCGAAGGTGTCGGCGTTCCACTGTTCGAGCTGGCGCATCGACGCGCGCACCGCCAGTTCGGATTCGAGATAGCGGATATTGTCGCGCGTCCGGTCGATCTGCTTTTCGATGCGCGACAGTTCGCTGCGCGTCGCCGCGACCTTGAGCGACACGGGGTAGAGCATCATCGCGAAGACCAGCACCAGCAGGACCAGGCCGATCCCCTGAAGCTTGCGGGCCGCCATCAGCATGACATCGCCTCCTTCGTCATCGTCGCGGGCCAGGCGGGCGCCGCCGTCCGCACCGCGCTGCGCAGCGTCGCCGAACGCGCGCGCGGATTGCGCGCCTCTTCGGCCTTGCCCGGGCGCAGCTTGCGCGCGGGCGGGTGGAAAGTGGCGGCCCGCGCCGAAGGAAGAAGCGCGGGCCGGTGGCGCGAACCGCCGGCGTCGCCGCCGCTGCGTTCGCGCAGGAAATTCTTCACGATGCGATCCTCGGTGCTGTGAAAGCTGACCACCGCAAGACGGCCGCCGGGACGCAGCACGCGTTCCGCCGCCTCCAGCCCCGCGACCAGTTCGTCGAGTTCGCCGTTGATGTGGATGCGGATCGCCTGAAAGCTTTTCGTCGCCGGGTCCTTCGGCGCGCCCGGCGGATGCCGCAGCGCCTTGCGGATCACCGCCGCGAGTTCGCCGGTGCGCGACAGCGGCCGCGCGGCGACGATCGCGCGCGCGACGCGGCGCGACTGGCGCTCGTCGCCATAATGATAGAGGACGTCGGCGATCTCGCTCTCGTCGGCGCGGTTCAGCCACTCGGCGGCGCTTTCGCCCTCCTGCGCCATGCGCATGTCGAGCGGGCCGTCGGCCTGAAAGGAAAAGCCGCGCGTTTCGCGGTCGAGCTGCATCGACGACACGCCGATGTCGAAGGCGATGCCGTCGATCGCATCGATCCCGCGCGCCGCGAGCAGGCGGTCGATCTCGCCGAAACGGCCGTGAATCAGCGTCAGCCGGCCGCCGGCCTCGTCGACCAGCGCCTGCCCCTCCGCGATCGCATCGGGGTCGCGGTCGCAGGCGATCACCTCCGCCCCCGCCGCGAGCATCGCGCGGGTATAGCCGCCGGCGCCGAAGGTCGCATCGACGTGCCGCTCGCCCGGACCGATGGCGAGCGCGGCGACGACCTCGTCGCGCAGCACCGGATCGTGGCGAGGATCGCGGGGAAGCCCGGTCACTTGCGCGCCCTCCCCTTCGTTTCGGCCCAGGCGGCCGCGAGCCGCTTGAGCACCGGATCGGCCTCGGCGCATTCGGCAAGCGTCGGCAGCCACCAGATTTCGAAGCGGCGACCCGATCCGACGAAGGCGGTCGCCCCCGCCTCTCCGACGCGGTCGCGCGCGGTGAAGTTGGGGAGGAAGCGCCCGCTGTCGTCGAGCGTATAGGCCTCGGTATAGCTGAAGCGCTTCTTGAACGCCTCGTCCTCGTCGAAGTCGAGATTGCGGGCGAGCGCGGTGTCGCGATCGCGCTCGATCTCGTCGGAGAGGCGGTCGTACTGGTCCTGCCCATAGGCGACCAGGCAGGGCAGCTTTTCATGGAAGCCGACCCAGAGCACGCGCTGACCGTCCGCATTGAGGGGCACATTGTTGCGGAACTGCGAAGGGACGGCGATCCGCCCCTTGCCATCGATCGCGGCGAAGTTGGTGCCCGAGTATCGTCCGGGCGTTACAACCGCCATCGCTGCAGCCCCTGTTTCTCGCGCCTCCGGGCAAAACTTCCCTGATCCCGAAATCGCAAGGATTCCGGGTCGAATGACTCAGGCGGAGATTGCCCCTCTCCGATTCCTGCCTATCAAGAGTCGTTCGGGGTGGAAAGGGGTATTTTAGGGTGAAACCGGGTATTCACGCCCCAAATTGGCGATTCCGAGGTAAATCGAGCGCCAGAACGGGCGCGCGGACGCCCGAAAGCGCTTCCGGCGACAGATCATGGATCGAAACGGATTGGCCATTATCCCTGTTCGGCAGCCAATTGATCCCCGGCGAAAGCCCGGTCCACGCGTGGCAGCGCTTCGCAATCTGGACCCCGGCTTTCGCCGGGGAGCCGTATCGGGATTCAACGCGCCCTAACCGGCCGCCGGCCGTATCCACAGCGGGCGGAGCCAGCCTTGCGCGTCGTCCCGTCCGGCAAGCCGCGCCGCGATCCATTCGATCGTGTCGGCTTTGCGCAGATGCGCGGCCCAGGGCGGGACCGGCTGCCACAGCGGCGCGAACAGCAGGTCGGCGTCGCCGACCAGCCATGCCTGCCCCCGTCCGATCGGACAGGCGGCGACGCGCGCGTCCGCAAAGCTGCGGCATCCGGGCGGCAGGCGCGCGAAGCGCCCGGCGCTGAACAGGCGCAGCCGCGCGCCGTCGACATCGACCGGCCGCGCCGCGCGGTCGCCCGGCGGCGCGGCGTCCAGCGTCACGCCCCAATGATCGAGCAGCGGCGTGAGCAGGCTCGTGACCGGCGGATTGCGCGGGTCGCCGAGCGGATGCGCGGGCGGCCATCCCGACAGCGCGTCGGCGAGCACGACCGCCCGGCCTCCCCCGCGCACGAAGGCGTCGATCGCCACCAGTTCGCGCGGCGCGAGCGCGCGCGGGTGCGCGAGCAGCAGCGCGCCGCCCGGCGGCGGCGGATGGTCGACAAGACTGTCGACGAGGCGGACCGGCAGCGCCGCCTCGATCGCACGGAGCGCCGGATCGTCCTGCGACCCGTCGGCGATCATCGCCGCGATGCTGCCGCCACCGGTCCAGCGCAAGGGCAGCCCGGTCAGCATCGTCGCAGGCGCCGCCGTGTGGAAGGCCGGGCGATAGAGCGGTGCAAGCGCGGCGTGGCCGGCGGCAAACCAGCCGACAGCGAGCAGGAGCAGCGCGGCGACCCGAAGGCCGGCATGCCGGCGCCAGCGGATGATTGCGCCGCACAGCCACGCGGCGGCGGCGCCCCCGACGGCGACCAGCGCGACCCCTCCCCCATCGACCGCGCGCGCCAGCAGAAGGGTGAGCAGACACTGGATCGCCGCGAGCGACAGCAGCGCAATCAGGACGCCGCGCCGTCGCGCGGGGGCCGCATAGTTACGGCGCCACCAAGCTAGCAGCGCCAGCGGCGGCACGAGCAGCGGCAGCGCGAGCGCGGGGTCGATCCGGCCGAGCATGGCCTGCCCGCCGGCGAACCAGGCGAGCGCCGCGGCAAGCGCCGCGACCGCGAGCGCCGGCCACAGCGACCCGCGGGCCGATGCCGTCACCGCTTCGACTGGCGAGCGCGGGCGAGTTCGGGATCGGGTTCGAGGTCGGGCACGGTCGCCACCGACGGCGGTGCCTGCGGCACCTTGATCGCGGCCCCCGCATTATCCTCCTTCGACACCGGCTGGACCCCCAGGTCCTCGAGCGGCGCACTGCCGCTGCCAGCCTCTGCGCCGGGCAGGCGGACCGCGGTGGCGGTCGCGACGTCCTTGGCCGCATTCTCACGCGCCCGGTCGCCGATCACGCCCGCCAGCCCGACGAGCAGCAGCACGGTGACGACCCCCGCGATCCCGATCTGCAGCCGGCGCATCGTGTCATGGACCGGCACCGCGTCGGCGGGCGCCGACGCCGGTCCGCTCGCGACCGGGGACCGGATCTCCGGCCGGGTCACGCCGCCGCCTCCGCGAGCCCTTTGCTCGCGAGCCATTCGGGGTTGTAGAGCGTCGAGAGATAGCGAAAGCCGCTGTCGCACAGGATCGTCGCGATCCGCTTGCCGGGGCCCAGTTCGCGCGCCAGCGCCATCGCGCCCGCGACGTTGATCCCCGACGAAAGGCCGAGGCACAGCCCCTCTTCGGCGAGCAGGCGGCGCACCACCGCCAGCCCCTCCGCATCGGAAATGCGGAACTGCGTGTCGATCGGCGCGCCGTCGAGGTTGCCGGTGATGCGGTTCTGGCCGATCCCTTCGGCGACGCTCGACCCCTCGGGCTTCAGTTCGCCGCACTTGTAGTAATTATAGAGTCCGGCGCCGTGCGGATCGGTCAGCGCGATGGTGATCGCCGCGTCCTTGGCCTTCAGTCCCAGCCCCGTTCCGGCGATCGTCCCGCCGGTCCCCGCGGCGCAGGTGAAACCGTCGACGCGGCCGTCCATCTGCCGCCAGATCTCCTCCGCCGTGCCGAAGATATGCGCCTTGCGGTTGGCGATATTGTCGAACTGGTTGGCCCAGATCGCATTGTCGGTCTCTTCAGCGATGCGGCGCGAGGTGTGGACGAAATGGCCGGGATTGGCGAAGGGCGCGGGCGGCACGAGCACCAGTTCGGCGCCGAGCGCGCGGATCGTCGCCATCTTCTCGGCGCTCTGGTTGTCGGGCATGACGATGATCGTCTTGTAGCCGAGCGCGTTGCCGACGAGCGCGAGGCCGATGCCGGTGTTGCCCGCGGTCCCCTCGACGATCGTGCCGCCGGGTTTCAGGCTGCCGTTCGCCTCGGCGTCGCGGATGATATAGAGCGCCGCGCGGTCCTTCACCGATCCGCCGGGGTTCGCATATTCGCACTTGCCCCAGATTTCGCAGCCCGTTTCCTCGCTGGGCCCCTTCAGCAGCACCAGCGGGGTGTTGCCGATCAGGTCCAGGCTATTTTCAGCGATGGTCATGCCCCCGATCTAGGACGACGACCCATGCGCCGCAAGACAGCTTCGCTTGGCCGGCCCATCGGCTGGCTTTGTCGACCAACGGGGCATCGGGTCCGACCAACGACAGTGCGCAGCCGTCCGAAGACTTGCCTTGGTGATATTATATCATTACTGCGACGACGCTATCGCTTCGAAACAGCAACGGGAATCCTCCATGCGTCTGTCATCCTCCGCCGCCGGCCTCACCCTCGCGCTCGTCCTTTCGGCTCCGGCCTTCGCGCAGGACCGCACCGCGAGAGGCGTTGGCGACGACCTGCACACCGACCAGCCGATCGTCGTGACCGCCCCCTATGTCCGCAGCCTCGACATCCTCGGCAACGTCTCGGTGCTCGAAGGCGACGAGCTGGCCCGCGACATCCGCGGACAGATCGGCGACAGCCTGACCCGCCAGCCCGGGGTGTCGGCCACCAGCTTCTCCCCCGGCGCCTCGCGGCCGGTGCTGCGCGGCTTTTCGGGCGAGCGCGTGCGCGTGCTGACCGACGGCATCGGCTCGATCGACGTGTCGAACACCTCGGCCGACCATGCGGTGACGATCGACCCGCTGACCGTCGAGCGCATCGAGATATTGCGCGGCCCCGCGGTGCTGCTGTTCGGCAGCCAGGCGATCGGCGGCGCGGTCAACCTGTTCGACCGCCGCATCCCGCGCAAGGTTCCGGCGGACCATGTCCATATCGACGCGATCGGCGGCTATGCGACCGCGGCCGACGACCGCAACCTCGGCGGCTCGATCGACGTCGCGCTGAGCCCGCAGGTCGTCGCGCACCTCGACGGAAGCTGGCGCAAGACCGACGACATGCGCGTCGGCGGCTATGTCAACGCACCGGGGCTGCGCGGCCAGCTGCTCCACCTCGCCGAGCATGCGATCGAGGACGGCCACGTCGACGAGGCGGCGGAGCTGACCGCACAGGCGAACCGGCGCGGACGGATCGCCAACACCGCGAGCGAGACGTGGACGGCGGCGGGCGGCCTGTCGCTGATCAACGACGGCGGGCAGCTCGGCATCTCGGTCAGCTATTTCGACACCGGCTATGGCGTCCCCGAACGGCCCGACACCGCGCACGACCACGGGGACCACGACGACCACGATCATGACGACGACGATCACGGGCACGAACATGGCGAAGGCCCGGTGACGATCGGCATGAAGCAATGGCGCGCCGACCTGCGCGGCGAGGTCGAGCTGGGCGACGGCTTCTTCGACAAGCTGCGCCTGCGCGGCGGCTATGCCGATTACCAGCATACCGAATATGAAGGCGACGAGGTCGGCACGGTCTTTTACAACAAGGGGGTCGAGGGACGGCTCGAACTGGCGCAGAACGATCGCGGCGGCTGGCGCGGAGCGAGCGGGGTGCAGTTCAGCCACCGCGATTTCGACGCGGTGGGCGCCGAAGCCTTCGTCCCGCGCAACCTGACCGACCAATATGCGCTGTTCACGCTTCAGGAATGGACGGCGGGGCCGCTCGGCCTCGAGGCGGCGGCGCGCTTCGAAAGCACCAGCGTCCGCGCGCCGGCGCTGGGCATCACGCGCGCCTTCGACACCTTCTCGGGCGCGCTCGGCGCCAATTACGACCTGACCGAGGCGGTAAAGCTGGGCGTGTCGGTGGCCCGCGCGGTGCGCGCGCCGTCGGCGGAAGAGCTGTTCTCGAACGGTCCGCACATCGCCACCCAGTCGTTCGAGCTTGGCGACGTCAACCTCAAGCGCGAGGCGAGCTGGGGCGCCGAAGCCTCGCTCAAGCTGCGCAGCGATCCGGTGAATTTCAGCCTTTCGGTCTATTCGAACTGGTTCGACGATTTCATCTATTCGGATGCGACCGGCGCCGAGGAGGATGGCCTTCCCGTTTTCCGCTATTTCCAGCGCGACGCGCGCGTCTGGGGTTTCGAGGCGGAGGCGAGCGCGCGACTGGCGCAGATCAGCGGCTTCGCCATCGTCGGCGACGTCACCGCCGACATGACGCGCGCGAAGATCAAGGGCGGCCCATATGTGCCGCGCATCCCGCCGCTGCGCATCCTGGGCGGGATCGAGGCGCAGGGCGACCGCGTCGATGCGCGCGCCGAGGTCGAATGGACCGACGACCAGACCCGCATCGCGGCCTTCGAGACGCCGACCAAGGGCTTCACGCTGGTCAACGCGTCGATCAGCTGGCGCCCGCTCCCCGAGGCGCGGCATCTGATGCTGTCGCTGGCGGCGAACAATATCTTCGACGTCGACGCGCGGCGCCACGCGAGCTTCACCAAGGATTTCGTGCCCCTCGCCGGCCGCGACATCCGCCTCACCGCACGGGCGAGTTTCTAGGGCCCGCTTCGATCCGGTCGAAACGGAGCCCGGGAACGGAGCCTAGGAGGAAATATCCTCGATCGACCGGTCCTGCGTTTCCGGCCCGAACCACCAGACGAGCAGGGCCGCGGCGGAGAAGCACAGGGCGCAAGCGATGAACGCGCCGGTATAGTCCCATTTCAGGATCAGGGCCGAGATGAGCAAGGGGCCCGAAACGGCCGCGATGCGCCCCACGGTCGAGGCGGTTCCCAGCCCGGTGGAGCGCGCGCGGGTCGGAAACAGTTCGGGCGTATAGGCGTAGATCGCCGTGGCGACCGAAACGAGGAAGAAGTGCATCGCCGCTCCGGCCGCGACGACGAGGACATATGTGGACGCCTGTCCATAGAGGAACGCGGCCACCGCGACGCACAACAGCGCGATGATGATGACGATCTTGCGCCCGAACCGCTCCATCGCCTGTCCCGTTATCCAGCCCGCCGGTATGCCCGCCATCGTGATGAGAACTCCTGTCCCGATGGATGCGGTAATGCTCATCCCACGGTCGACGAGGAATTTTCCGACCCAGACGCTGATCCCGTAATAGGCCAGCAGGAACAGGAACCAGAGCGACCAGGCAAACAAGGTTCGTTGCGCATAGCCGGGCGCGAACAGGGTGCGGAATCCGCCGTGTCCGGTTATGGCACTCGCGACTTTTCCGTCCGATTTCGGCGATGGAAGCGGCTTTCCATATGCATCCGCAACGGCAGCTTCGAAGCGCCGCATGGCGCGCTCCGCCTCGTCGTGGCGGCCCGAAGCCTCGTACCAGCGCGGGGATTCCGGCAAGTTCCGGCGGATATACAGCGCGGCCAGCGCGACGACGAACATGACGACGAACATCGCCCGCCACCCCAGCGAAGTGCCGATGAGCGAAATCACGCCAAATGATGCCAGCGTGAAGAGGACGACCGAACTTTGCGACGCGACGTGCATCCATCCGCTGATGCTAGCGCGGCGATTGGCGGGCATGATCTCGGCGACCAGCGCGAACACCGCGGGCAGTTCGGCGCCGAGCCCCAGACCCGTGACGAACCGGAAAAAGCTGAAGGACCAGATATCCCAGGAAAAGGCTGTCAGCAGGCTCGCCGTCCCCCAGATCAACATGCTGTGGATCAGGATTTTCCTGCGCCCGAAACGGTCGGACAGATATCCGGCGGCCGTGGCGCCGACGCCGACGCCTGCGAAAACCGACCCGCCGGCAATACCCGCCTGCTGGACCGTCAGACCAAGATCGAGCGTGATAGCCGAGAGCAGGTAGGACAGCATGACGAGATCGACGGCGTCGGCGGCAAAGCATGTCGCGAGAATGACCGCGAGCCACCGTTGATAGCCGGTAAATGGCAGGCGCTCGAAACGCTCCGACAGCGAATATGCAGTCGGCCGGTCGGGCCGGGCAAGATGGCCGACGCCATGATGATCGGGGTTCTCATGCTTGTTTTTCATATGGCTGCCACTCCCATGTGGGCCGCGATCCTGAGGGCGTACCCGTTTGATTTGCTTGTTCGAGGCGTCGAATTGACGAAAATCCCGGGTTCATCCGGACACGGCGAGCCGCTTCGCTGCGCCGCAAGGCCGCGCGGGCCGGGTTTGCAGCCGTTCGGTATCAGTGCGGGATTCGACCGGCTTCGCTCCCCTTTGGTTGAAGCATGAAAATTTTATAGATACGGTTTTATTTCTGTCAAGTTCGGTTTATCCGGACAGTATCGACAATCTGGACGGGGACGGCGCATGCCACGAATCGCCATCGGAGGCTTTGGTCACGAAACGAACAGCTTCGTTTCGCATCGCGCGGATTATGCGTATTTCGCGGACCATCGCGACCGTCCCCCGCTGGTCCGGGGCAGCGCCATCTTCGACTGGCTGCGCGACGGCGTGTTCCCCATCACCACCTTCATCGAGGCCATGCGCGACGAGCATGCGCTGATACCGCTCGCATGGGCGCATGGCGGCGCGGGGGGACCGGTCACCGATGACGCGTTCGAACGCATCACCGGCGAACTGGTCGGACGCCTCTCCGAAGCCATGCCGGTCGATGCCGTCTATCTCGACCTCCATGGCGCGATGGCATCCATTCCCTTCGAGGATGCCGAAGGGGAATTGTTACGGCGCGTTCGGGCCGTCGTCGGCGACAGACCGATCGTCGTCAGCCTCGACTATCATGCCAATATCACGCCGGAGATGGTCGAGCATTGCGACGGCATGGTCGTGTTCCTGACCTATCCGCACGTCGATCGCCGGGAAACGGGGGAGCGCGCGGCAAAACTGCTTTCGAGCCTGCTGGGCAAGCCGCGTCCGGCGGGGCGCGCCATCCGGCATATGCCGTTTCTCATTCCAACGACCTCGCAATGCACGCTGGTCGAACCCTCGCGCAGTATTGTCGCGGAATCGCGATTGCTCGACGGCGATGTGCTGAGCCTTTGCTATGCCGCCGGATTTCCGCCTTCGGACCTGTTCTGGTGCGGCCCGACCGTGGTGGCCTATGCTGACAGCCAGACCGAAGCCGATCGCGTTGCCGACGCCCTGACGGAACTGATCGTGTCGCGCGAGGCGGATTTCGATGCGACATTGCTGACGCCCGCCGAAGGCGTGGCGCGTGCGATCGCGATATCCCGGACGGCCTCCCGACCCGTTGTACTGGCCGACGTGCAGGACAATCCGGGAGGCGGAGGCAGCGCCGACACGACGGGAATTCTTCGTGCGCTGCTAGAGGCCGGGGCGAGCAACGCGGTGGTCGGAATCCTCTGTGACGCCGACGCCGCAGCGGCGGCGCATGCGGCCGGAGAGGGATGCGAGATCGAAATAAGCTTGGGCGGGCATGTCAGGGTGGACGGCGTGGAGCCGGTCCGCGCCTGCTATAAGGTGAAGGCGTTGGGCACCGGCCGGTTTCGCACCAGCGGCGCCGTGGCTGGCGGGCTCGATGTCGATCTGGGACCGATGGCCCTGCTGACGGTCGGTGGTACGGAGATCGTGGTCTCGTCGAAGCGGATGCAGGCGATGGACCTCGAACCGTTTCGCCATCTGGGGGTCGAGCCGGCCGAACGGGATATCGTCGTGGTGAAGAGCGCGGTCCATTTCCGGGCGGAGTTCGGCCCGATCGCCGAACAGGTGCTCCTCATCAAGGCGCCGGGCGCCTTCGCCGACGATCCTGAAGATTATCCCTACGAACGCCTGCGCAAGACGGTGCGCCTGCGTCCGTGCGGGTGACGTCGAACGCTATCAGTGCCTGCGGCCAAGCTGATGAAAGGCGATGCGGCTGGGCTGGTCAGTACCCCGCCGCGCGATAGGGACCGTGGCCCTTGCGATAGACCAGAAACTTGCGCTCGAAACGGCAGACCTCGTCGCCGTGCTGGTTGTGGGCGCGGGTCCGGACATGCAGGATCCCCTGGTCCGGACGCGATGCCGATTCGCGCTTGCCCAGAATTTCGGATTCCAGAAGGATCGTATCCTCGGCATAGACCGGCTGGAGAACGACATCGGTCAGGCTCAGATTGGCGACGACCTTGCCGAAGGTCTTGGTCGTCATCGCCATCATGCTCAGCAGGTAGGTTTCGGCGACCTGCATTTTTTCCCCGCGCACCGCGCGGGCATAGTTGCGATCGACGAGGTGCGGGGTAAGGTCCAGCGATTGCAGCGCATGCTTGTGGCAATCGCCCTCTTCGAACGTCCGGCCCGGCCGATGTTCGAAAACCTGGCCGACCTCGAAATCCTCGAAGTCGACGCCGTAGCATTCAATATATGTATCCTCGGCCTGTCGGCGCAGGAAATTGAATGATTCCTTCATCCTGTCCAGCTTTCTAATAGTTATTTTCCGAAAACGGGAGAGATTCCTTCCTGTATATCAGGCTATCATATTGCATTTCGCAGAAGACAATGTCCTTCTGATTGATCCCATATGTCATGACAGTCACTTTTCCGCATCGGGCATCATCATATTGCGAAGTGTCCATGATCCGGCTTTCACTGTACAAGGTATCGCCGGCGAAGATCGGTGCTTTCATCGTGATATGATCCCAGCGGATGATCGCCTTGCGCCTGTTGAAAGTTTTCCACGTCATCCCGATCAACCGCTGGATCATGGCAGTCGTGACCATCAGCGGCGAAGAAAACTCGGTTTGCGCGGCATATCGCGCGTCGTAATGCAACATGGCCTGGTTCAACGTGTCCATGCAGTCGTCGATATTGTCCTGCTGGGTAATCGTATAACCCGGACGATGCCGGAAATGCTGGCCTGCCCGGAAGTCTTCGAAATCGAGGCCGAAGCGTTCCCGGTACCGGTCTTTTCCGACAGGAACATAGGCCGGGAACATCATGTCCCCCGTCTCGCTTTCTCTCGTCATCAGATCACCCCCGACAGTTCGAGGTCGCGTATGGCGTTCTCGTCAAAGCCGATGTCGCGAAGAAGGCTGCTGGTATGCTCTCCCAGCGCCGGCGACATTTTCAGGTCGAGGCGGTCGGCCCCGAAATTCATCGGGCTGCCCAGGATCTTGAAATCCCTCCCCCCGTCTCGAGCTATGGTCCGTATCCGGCCGGATTCAGTGACGAAGGGATTCTCCATCGCCTGCCTTACGTCGTAAACGGGCGCGACCGGGACTTTTCCATCAAAAACAGATATCCATTCGAACGTCGTTTTCCGGCTGAAGACATCATCCAGAACGGCGGTCAGCTCGTCCCGAACATCATATCGTTTCGAGAATGTCTCGTAACGCGGATCGTCCGCAAGATCGCCTCGCCCAATCTTCTCGCACAATATCCTCCAGAATTTCTCCTTGTTGCACATGACATAAATCCATCCGTCCTTCGTCCTGTACAATTGGCAGGGCGTCAGCGAGGCATGGGCCGACCGCGGCAATCGCTGTTGATTGTGGCCGGAATTCAATTGCCAATGCGCGATGTAGTTGAGGTTGTAGAGCGCCACGTCGAACAGGTTAATGTCGACGTCGCGGCCCCGTCCCGTCTGCCTGGCTTCCAGCAGGGCGGCCACCGTGGCGCAGGCGAGCGCCAGTCCCGACATGAAATCGACGATCGAGAGCCCGAACCGCGTCGGCGGCGTATCTGGCTCTCCCGTCAGCGAGAAGAAGCCGGCCTCGGCCTGCATCATATAGTCGTATCCGGGCCAGCCCGCCCGCTCGCCGGTGCGGCCGTAGGCGCTGATATGTCCGCAGACCAGTTTGGGATTGAAAGCCTTCAGATGATCGTAGGTAAGGCCGAGTTTCTCCGGAACATCGCCGCGCAGATTGCCGACGATCGCGTCCGCATTCTCGACCAGGCGGTGCAGGATCTGCCTGCCGCGATCCTGCGTCAGGTCGATGGTCATGCTCTTCTTGTTGTGATTGAGACCCTGATAGAAAATGCTTGCCGAGCATTCCGGCATGTCGTCCAGAAAGAAGGGACCGACCGAGCGCGAAATATCTCCGCCATCGCGCGGATTTTCGATCTTGATGACTTCCGCGCCCATGTCGACGAGATACTGGGTGCCGATCGGCCCGGCGCCATATTGCTCTACGGCCAGAATGCGGACGCCGTTTAACGGAAGCATGATGAGATTCTCCAGGAATGAGCGTGAGATGCCGGGGGCCTCATGGGGCGGGCCGACGGGACGATGGCGCCCGCGTCATCAATCGGGAGGGCGGCGAGCGACGCTTTCATGAGCAGACGCGGCGATCATCCGCTTCCCGTTGCAACAAGGTCGAATGGAACCACGCATAAACCCTCGCCAAAGCATCCTGACACACCGCGCGCAGAGGCGACCTTCTTTGGCTTGTGATGGGTAAGCCTTTGAAAATCACCGGGGTTGGGCCCTTCACCATGCCGGTCCCTTATTATGTTTTCAATTAAATCCGGTTCTATTAATTGTCAAGCACCAAGAGCAGCGTCCATAGGCCGCCGCATAGGCGCTCAACTTCGGGTAAATCCTGTGATATGGGGCGGTCGCAACGGGGCCGGAAGCGCCCCTCAAAACCTTGGAAAATCATGGCTCAGAAACCGAACCAGCGAATTGCACAGAAGGGCGTGCCGCTTTACCAGCAGATCGCATCATGGCTGCGCGAAGATATCGACAGCGAGCTGTATCCGGTCGGGTCGCTCCTGCCGCCGGTTCCCGAACTCGCGAAAGCGTTCGGCGTCGGCAAGCATACCGTCGGCAAGGCATTGGAGCAGTTGAAGAACGGAGGCGTGATATCGATCCGCCGCCGCGGCGGCACGCGGGTCGAGGCGACCATGGCGACGACCAGTCCCTATGTCGTCCAGGCGTTCGATTCCATCACGCAATACTCCAACATGGCAAAGCTGAAGATCACCGACAAGAATCTGATCGTGGCGCGAAAGGATGTGGCGGAGATGCTGCAGTGCCCGTCCGCCCAGGAATGGCTGCATATCGAAGGATATCGGTCGAGCAACACGTCGGAAGAAGTCGTCGGCTATACCCAGGTTTTCATCAACCGCGCCTTTCCCAAGATTTACGAGCGCGTTAATAAAAACACGCTCATCATCTTCAAAATGTTTCAGGAAATATACGACGAGAGCATCGTCGAAGTTCGTCAGGAGATGCGCGCCATCGTCATTCGCGATAAGGCAGCGAAGGTTCTGAAGGTTCCCGAAGGCACGATCGGCATGCGCTACATAACGCGCTTCTACAGCGCGAAGGGCGAGCAGCTGGAAGTGACGGTCAACATCCACCCGCTGGATAAGCTGAACTTCGCGCAGCATATCGTTTATCCGCGCCCCATCAACGACGCTTCCGGATCACCCGACGCCGGGTGATGCGCGCGCCAACAAGCGTTGGGCCCATGCGATGACCGGGCGGTCGACCATGTGGCCATCGACGCGGACGACCGCCCCGCCCCGACCTTCCGCGGCAAGGACGATTTTCCTCGCGCGTTCGACATCGCGGTCGTCGGGGCGGAAGGCTTCGTGAACGGCAGCGACCTGAGATGGGTGGATGACGACCCTGCCGTCGAACCCCATCCCCGGGAGCCGGCGGCTTTCCTCGGCGAGGCCGTCCATGTCCGCGATGGCGAGCCACGCGCCATCGAGTGCGAGGATGCCTGCGCGCGCGGCGGCCTGAACGATCCGGCCGCGGGCATAATGCAGGGCGTCCCAGTGCATTCCGCTGCCCGTTTCGGCGGAATAGTCGGCCGATCCGAAGCAGATTGCGGCAACATGCGGCGCCATGGCGATTTCGGATGCGTTTTCCAGGCCTTCCGCCGTCTCGACAATCGCGATGATCGGGCAATGCAGGTCGATCTCGTCCATCAGCGCAGCGAGCGAACGGACGTCGTTGGAACAACATGTCTTGGGCAGCAATATGACATCCGGCCGCACGGCGTGGGTTGCCAGGTGCAGAATATCCCTCGACCCGTCGAGGGTCGAAAGGCTGTTGATCCGCAAGGCGCGACAAACCTCCGGCTTGGCGGCGATGGTGAAAAACCCCGCGACGGCAGACCGTGCCTCCGCCTTGCTCGCGCGCGCAACCGCATCTTCCAGATCCACGCAAACGATGTCGGCACCGCTGCCCAGAGCCTTTGCATAGCGATCCGGACGATCGGCCGGCACGAACAGCATCGTGCGGGCGACAAGGACGGAAGAGCTCTCCACAGGCGCGCCTTCGTCCTTCACTTCATGTAATCGAGCGGCGGATTACGATCCCCGACAAGTGGGGTGTACCGATATCCGGCGCCACGGCGTTCGACGAACTCGGCCTTCACTTCGGCCACAAGTTCGGGGGACAGCATCAGGTCGACCGTCGTCAGCGCCATAGCCTTGGCGGCGACATGCATGCCCTTCAACCCAATCGACATGTTGCTGGCGGCCGTGGCCTGCCACGAATGGCCCGACGTGCCGGGCACATAGGTCGCGGTTCTGATCCAGTTGGTCGGCACCGTCCACGACACGTCGCCGACGTCCGATGATCCCGTCCAGATGTCGGTGGGATTCAACTCGACGGGCTGGATCTCCCGCGCCCGATCAATCTTCGGTACAGGCTGCTGGAAACTCTGGATCAGCGTTTGGGCAAAGGCCATTTCCTGCGCATCATAGATCACCCCGCCCACCCGTTGCAGATTGTCATGAGAAATCTGCGACAGCCTGGTGTTGGGCAGATAGCCGTAATGGCCCGTCAGCACTTCGTGGTCTACGGTCGTGCCGGTGCCAAGGGCGGCGCCCTCCGACGCCTTGACGATGCGATCCCAAAGCCTTTGGGCTTCCTGCGCGTCAGGGTCGCGCACGAAATAATAGACCTCCGCGAAATCGGGCACGATATTCGGGGCCGGGTTCGTCCCGGTTATCGCATAGTGGATGCGCGACTTTTCACCGATATGTTCGCGCATCATATTGGCCATCACATTCATCACCTCGACCCCATCGAGCGCCGACCGCCCCTTGTCCGGCGCGGCAGAGGCGTGCGTGGCGTAACCGTGGAAGCGGAATTTGCCGGTGATCATCGCGAGGTTCGATTTGGTGACGGCGGCATTGTAGCTGTCGGGATGCCAGTTCATCATCACATCCACGTCGTCCAGCAGACCATCGCGAACCAGATATGTCTTGCCGCCGCCGCCCTCTTCGGCAGGCGTCCCGTAAACGCGGATCGTACCCCGCCCCTTGTGCGCCGCCAGCCAGTTCCGAACGGCGACAGCGGCCAGAACCGAGCCGGCCCCCAGTAGATTGTGTCCACAACCATGGCCGGCGTCGTGCCCGTCCATTGCCTGTTTGACGGGAACACCCGCCTGGGACAGTCCGGGCAAGGCATCGAATTCGGCGAGAATGCCGATGACGGGTTTGCCTTCGCCATATGAGGCGACAAAGGCCGTCGGCATCCCGGCAACAGGCGCGGTGATCTTGAAGCCCGCTTTTGCCAGACGCTCCTGAAGAAGCGCGGAGCTCCTGTGCTCCTGATATCCGATTTCCGCCCAGCGCCCGATCTGCAGCGCGTTCGCGTCGTCCACCGATCGCAAGGCCTCGATATCGGCGATCAACGCGTCGCGCCAGCCGGGTTGTTGCTGAGCGGCGACAGGTGCATGGCCGCTTAGAAGCGCGATCGTCACGAGGCCCGCCCGCCAATTCCGCCATTGCATCATCTGCCCGTCCTCCCCGGATATCATTCACTCCTATCTCGATATTATATCCGGTAATATTAGTCAATTATCATTGCGCAGCAGCGCCGGCGCCTTCTGGGGCACGGAAGGAAGGATTGCTGCAATGCATCATTACTGCAGACATCCTCCGTATAAGCGCTGCATGAAGAAGCGCACACTCCTTGCACCCACATTCGACCTCAACAAATAAATCCGGTATTAATTGTTGACGAAAAATATGACCGATATTATTCATGGCGCGGAAGAGGCTGTGGAATGGCCTCCAAAAGGGAGGAAGCGATGCGGTTGAATTATAAGGTGGGAGTGTCGGCCTTGGCCCTGCAGGCGACTCTGTTGGCCGCATCCGGCGCGCAGGCGGCGGAGCAGGAAGCCGCGAGGGATGGCGGGATCGACGATATCGTCGTCACCGCGCAGAAGCGCAGCGAAAACCTGCAGAGCGTCCCGATTTCCATCTATGCGCTGAGCGGCGATTCCATCGCCAAGGCCGGCCTGAACGACGTCTATGACCTGGCGTCCTATGCCCCCAGTTTCAAAAGCGACAATGTGGGTCCGGCGGATCCGACGTTCACGATGCGCGGCATCGGGTCGAACGAGCGCGGGGCGGGGAGCGACCGGTCGGTGGTCGTGTTCCTCGACGACATCTATATCGGCCGCAGCTCGGGCACCGTTTTCGAACTGTACGATATCGAGCGCATCGAAATGCTGCGCGGACCGCAAGGCACGCTGAGCGGCCGCAACGTCGTCGGCGGCGCGATCAACATCGTCACCAAGAAACCGACCGAGCGATTCTCGGCAGCGGCCGAGGTGACCCTCGGCAACTATGATCTGCGACAGGCGAAAGCCCGCGTGAACGGAAAGCTTGCCGAAGGCGTCGCTGCCAGCCTCTCCTTCACGACACGCTCGCGCGACGGATTCTACACCTATGCTCCGACCGGCAAGGATACCGACGGGATAAATTCCACCAACCTGCGCTCCAAGATCGCGATCACGGCCAGCGACAATCTGGAAATCCTGCTGTCGGGCGATGTCTCACGCTTTCGTCAGGACGGCGTTTCGGCGAAACCGTTCGGAGTTGGGAACTACACCAGGAATACACTCGGCTACACACCGCTTCCCGATCCGTGGACAATCGAAACGTCGCGCCGGGGCTATGCGGAGGTTGATCTGTGGGGCCTGTCGGCACGCGCCGATTTGACGACGGACGTGGGCATTCTGACGTCGATCACCGGCTATCGCCACGTGCTGTCGGACAGCGCGCAGGATTCGATCGGTCTGCCGGCGGGCTATTTCCTTTCCTATCTGTCGGCGCGGGAAAAATCGGATTTCTTCTCGCAGGAACTCCGCATGGCCTCGCTTCCCGACAGCGGGCCCCTGACGTGGGTCGTGGGCTTCTATTTCCTCAGGGACGATGTCCACCGGCTCGAAGGCTATGATCGCGATTTCAAGGGGCAGACATCGCGGCCGCTATGGAATCAGGATGCAAGGACCACGAGCATTTCCGGCTTTGCGCAAGGCACGTACAAGCTCACCGACCGGTTGAACCTGACGGCGGGCGTTCGCTACACGCACGACGACAAGCGGCTGCACAATATCCTGACCGACGAGTCGGGCGGGACCGCGACCAACGGCCTCACGCCCGGAATTTCGGCGTTCGACGTTTCGGTGCAGAAGAACTTCAATGCCTTTACGCCGAAGGTCACGATCGATTTCTCGCCAAGCGAGGACGCCCTGATCTATGCAACCGTGTCGAAGGGATTCAAGTCGGGCGGCTTCCAGGGGCTGGCTCCCACTGCGGCCGCGGCCTCGCGCGCATTCTTTCCGGAAATCGCCTGGAACTATGAAATCGGCACCAAGACGCGATGGTTCGACAACCGCCTGCAGATCAATCTCGCCGGCTTCTACATGGACTATCAGGATCTCCAGGTCAGCAATCGCATCCTGACCATTCCCGGCGACCAGTCTTCGGCGCTTCGCATCCTGACCAATGCTTCGGACGCCGTCGTCAAGGGCATAGAGCTCGAGGTGCTGGCCAAGCCGGTTCCCGGGCTGACGCTGTCAGGGAATTACGCGTATCTCGATACGGAGGTGAAGAAATTCATCATCGGAACCGACGGGACGGACCTGTCCGGAAACCGGCTCGGCAAGGCGCCGAAGAACGCATTCACGATCTCCGGCTCCTATGTCAAAAGCGTCGGCGAGAATTCGGAGATCTCCTTCAACGCCGACTATGTTTACCAAAGCTCGATGTTCTTCTTCATCGAGAACACCCCGACCGCGGAAGAGCCGGCTTACGGCATCTTGAACGGGCGTATCACCTATACGCTCAACAACTGGTCCTTTACGCTGTTCGGCCGCAATATCACCGACAAGCTCTACAGAACGAAGACCGTTCCCGTCGGGGATGGGGCTTTCTCGGGATTCGGGGATCCGGCCACCTATGGCGTAACCGTCGGCTATAAATTCTAGGGCCGCGCTTCATCGACTGCATGGTCGAATGACGAGGGCGACGAGAGCGATCGCCAACATGCCGTGACATGCCGCCCCTGCAAAGGCAGGGGCGGCAAATGGATCAGGACAGCATCGCCATGCCGCCGTTGACGTGGATCGTCTGGCCGGTGACGTAGCCCGCCTCGCGCGACGCGAGGTAGACGACGGCGGCGGCGATGTCGCTTCCCTCGCCCATCCGGCCCGCCGGGATACGCTGGTTGAGCGCTTCCTTCTGCGCGTCGGGCAGGCCGTCGGTCATCGCGGTGGCGATGAAGCCCGGTGCGACGCAGTTCACGGTGACACCGCGGCTCGCCAGTTCCTGCGCCAGCGCCTTGGTCATGCCGGTGACGCCCGCCTTCGACGCGGCATAATTGGCCTGCCCCGGATTGCCCGTCGCGCCGACGACGCTGGTGATCGAGACGATGCGGCCGAAGCGCGCCTTCATCATCGGCTTGGCGGCGGCGCGGCACAGGCGGAAATTCGCCTCGAGGTTGATGCGGATGACCTCCGACCATTCCTCGTCCTTCATGCGCAGGATCAGATTGTCGCGCGTGACGCCGGCATTGTTGACGAGAATATCGAGCGTCCCGCCCAGCGCCTCGACCGCCGAAGGCACGAGCGCGTCCACCGCGGCGGCATCGCCGAGATTGCACGGCAAGGCGACCGCATCGCCGCCGAGGCTGTCGCGGAAGCCGTTCAGCTTGTCGGCATTGGAACCCGAAACCGCAAGCCGCGCGCCCTGCGCGGCAAGCGCCTGCGCGATCGCGGAGCCGATGCCCCCCGAAGCGCCAGTAACGAGGGCGGTCATGCCGGTGAGATCGAACATCGTGTCATTCCTTATGTTTGAGTCCGGTCGTCGGACGCTGGTCCATGGTAATTTTCGCGCAGAGGCGCAGAGTGCGCAGAGTCCTTATGGTCATTGACGAGGCGGCGGATACCTTCCTTCAAGGTAGGCTGACCGAAATTGATCAGCAGTCCCACAGGCAGATGGAGCAGCTTCAAATAAGTGAGAACCTGCTTTGAATGGACGGGATGCGCGCCATCGGTCGACTTGATCTCGACCACTAATCGCTCATCGATCAGCAAATCGACACGCGCGACTTCGGTAAACTCCATACCATCGAAAATGATGTTGATCGGCCATTGCCGATCAACCTTATATCCCATCGCGCCAAGACGCCCGGCCAGAAGCTTTTCATAGACGCTTTCCAGCAAACCCGGCCCGATTTCGCGATGCAGACGCATCGCGACGCCGATTACATCATGCGAAATCTGATCGATGGACACCATGTCTCTGCGATCTCTGCGCCTCTGCGCGAATCTTTCAAAGAGCTTTGAGCAAAGCCTCGATATCGTCCATCGACATCACGCTCACCGTCTCGACCTCGCCGCCGGCGCTGCGCTTGACCATCGGCGACAGCACCTTGCCGCCGATTTCGACGAAGCGGTCGACGCCGATATCTTCCATCGCGCGCACGCTCTCGCGCCAGCGGACGCGGCCCGTCACCTGGCTGACAAGCAGGTCGCGAATCGTGTCGGCGTCGCTGACCGGCGCCGCGGTGACGTTGGCGACCACCGGGACCAGCGGCGCGGCGGGCGGATTCGCGCCGAGCGCGTCGGCCATCGCATCGGCCGCGGGCTGCATCAGCGGACAGTGGAAGGGGGCCGAGACGGGCAGCAGCACGCCGCGTTTGATGCCCCAGGATTGTCCGGCTTCCTTGACCAGCGCGACCGCGCGCTCGACCGCGCCCTTGTGGCCAGAGATCACAACCTGCGACGGGTCGTTGTCGTTGGCGACGGTGCAGACCTCGCCCTCGGCCGCCGCGTCGGCGAGTTTCTGCGCGGTGTCGATGTCGGCGCCGAGCAGCGCCGCCATCGCGCCCACGCCGACCGGCACCGCCGCCTGCATCGCCTGCCCGCGCGTCTTGAGCAGCCGCGCCGCGGTCGCGATGTCGAACGCCCCCGCCGCGCACAGCGCCGTATATTCGCCGAGGCTGTGGCCCGCGACATAGTCCGCCATCGCCGTCAGCGTCACGCCGCCTTCCTTTTCCAGCACCCGCAGCGTCGCGATCGCGTTCGCCATGATCGCCGGCTGCGCGTTCTCGGTCAACGTCAGTTCGTCCTCCGGCCCTTCGCTCATCAGCTTGAACAGATGCTGGCCCAGCGCCTCGTCGACTTCCTGGAACAGCTCGCGCGCATGGCCCGACGCATCGGCGAGCGCCCTGCCCATGCCGACCGACTGGCTGCCCTGACCCGGAAAGATGAATGCGCGCATCTGGCGTCCCCTTGGTGTGATTTGTCGCACCCGCGACTATTGCCTCACCCGGCGCGATGCAAGCCGAAGGGGACGACCTTGTTCGCCGCGTCGTGCCCGATGTCGGCGCGGCCGAGCCAGGCGATGCCGGTGCGCGCGCACCAGTCCCGCGCGATTGCCTCCGCCTCCATCCCGAACGGCCGGTCGTTCAGGGGCACGTCGCTGACGCGGCCGAGGCGCAGCCCCGCCAGCCCGCGCGGCGCCAGGCAGCTTGCGACATGGAAGAAGGCGCGGTCGAAGGCATAGAGATATTCGCTCACCTCCTCGACGAGCAGCACATGGCCAGAAAGATCGGGTTCGAGCGGGGTTCCGAGCAGCATCGACAGCGTCATCAGGTTGAAGGCGGCATGGCGCGCGCCATGCGTCAGCCCCGGCTCGCATGCGGCGGGATCGCGCGCGACCAGCCAGTCGAGCGCACGCGCCACCGCCGCCTCGCCGTCCGCGCGGCGGACATCGGCGACCATCGGGCCGTGCGCGACATGGTCGAACCCCTCGCGATAGAGGCAGGCGAGCAGATTGCCCTGATCCGAATAGCCGAGGAACGCCTTGTGCCGCGCGCCCTCCCCCATCGCGGCGACGGCGTCTTCGGCGATCCGGCATGCGCCGTAGCCGCCGCGCGCAAACCAGACCGCGTCGATATCGGGACGGTTCGCCATCGCGACCAGCGCCTCGCGCCGCACCGCGTCGGCGCCCGCGAAATGGCCGTGGCTGACGAAGCATTGCGGGTCGAAGACCAGCTCGACTTCGGGATAGCCGAGCGCCGCGATCGCGCGCACCGCCTCTGCATCGTCGGGCAAGATGGGGGTCGAGGGGGCGACGATTCCGATGCGCATGACTAGAAGCACCTCCCAAATCCGTTCGCATCGAGCGAAGTCGAGATGCCCCTCGGCTCTGCGCTGTCCCGATGGGTGTCTCGACTTCGCTCGACACGAACGGATTTCGCGCTGAGTGCCGGTTGCAAACCCGTCGCCAAGGCCATAACGCGCGGGCATGGCCGAAAACAAATCCTATTTCTTCTGCGGCATCGGCGGATCGGGAATGCTGCCGCTGGCGATGATCGTCGCGGCGCGCGGGGCCGCGGTTTCGGGGTCGGACCGCAGCCGCGACCAGGGGCGCACGCCCGACAAGTTCGAGTGGATCGCCGGCCGCGGCGTCGCGCTGTTCCCGCAGGACGGCAGCGGCGTCGCGGCGGGCCAGACGCTCGTCGCCTCCGCCGCGGTCGAGGACAGCGTGCCCGACGTCGCGGCGGCGCGCGCGCTCGGCCTGCCGCGGCTGACGCGCGCCGACCTCAACGCCGCGCTGTTCAACGCCGCCGACACGGCGGTCGGCGTCGGCGGAACGAGCGGAAAATCGACCGTCACCGGGATGATCGGCTGGATCCTGGAGAGCGCCGGGCGCAGGCCGACCGTGATGAACGGCGCGGTGATGCGCAATTTCGCCGGCGCCGACACCCCCTTCGCCAGCGCGCTGGTCGGCGATCCGGCGACCTATGTCAGCGAGGTCGACGAAAGCGACGGGTCGATCGCGCTCTATCGCCCCGACGTCGCGGTCGTCACCAATATCAGCCTCGACCACAAGAGCCTCGACGAGTTGCATCAACTCTTCGGCGATTTCGCCGCGAAGGCGCGCGTCGCGGTGATCAACGCCGACGACGCCGAATCGGCGCCGATGCTCGCCGGCGGCAACGTCCTGCGCTTCGGCTTTTCCGACGCTGCGGCGGTGCGCGGCAGCGATTTCGAGCCGCTGCCCGACGGATGCCGCTTCACCGTGCATTTCGCGGGCGACAGCCACGCCGCACGCCTGTTGATGCCGGGACGCCACAATGCCGCCAACGCCCTCGCCGCGATCGCGGCGGCGCGCGCGCTCAATATCCCGGTGGCGCAGTCGGTCGCAGCGCTGGCCGATTTCGCGGGCCTCGCGCGCCGCTACGAGGTGCTCGGCCAGGCGGGCGGCGTCACCGTCATCGACGATTTCGCGCACAATCCGGACAAGGTGGCCGCGACGCTGGCGGCGGTCGCCGAATTGCCGGGCCGCGCGCTGCTCTTCTTCCAGCCGCACGGCTATGGTCCGCTCCGCCAGATGGGCCAGGAGCTGGCGGCGAGCTTTGCGGGCGGGATGCGCGACGGCGACCGGCTGTTCGTCTGCGATCCGGTCTATTTCGGCGGCACCGTCGACCGCAGCATCGGCAGCGAGGCGCTGGTCGCCGACATCGTCGCCGGCGGCGGCGACGCGGTCCACCTGACGACGCGCGCGGCATGCGGCGCGGCGATGCTCGACGCTGCGAAGCCCGGCGACCGCATCCTGATCCTCGGCGCGCGCGACGACACGCTGACCGAATTCGGGTACGAAATACTTGCGAAGTTGACCTGACCTCCGCGCAAATGGGCAAGGGACAAAGGCCGACCTCGGCTTGAATTTTGGCGCTGCAGCCTTTATGTCAACCTTGTATACAGGGCGGCAAAGCAGCAGATGTGGCTATGACGGGTGCATGGATCGCGATAATCATCGGCGTCATTACGGCATTGGTCCTTGCATTTTCCTCTCGCTCGCAAGAACCCGACGCCTGATCCATTAAGACGCTCCGCATGCCCGCCACGACTGGCGCGTGCCCCCGGAACGCATGATCCCTGCAAGAAGCGGGGCGGGGGGACATTCGAACCGATGCGCTACCGGACAATGCGATCCCTTGCTTATCCCGCCGAAATCTGTATAGGCGCCCGCATTCGGGGCGAGGCCTTGTGCCTGTCGCCCCGTTTGCTTTGCACGAACAGGCAAAGCCGGACGACAGCCGGAGGGGTTTCGCGATCGGCGCGAAATCAGCGATCGGCCAAATGAAGGAAGCGCAACCATGCCGTTCTACGAGCATGTATTCATCGCGCGTCAGGACCTGAGCCAGGCTCAGGTCGATGCGCTGGCGGAAAATGTCGCCACGATCGTCACCGACCACAAGGGCACGATCCACAAGACCGAAACCTGGGGCCTGAAGCAGCTCGCCTACAAGATCGCGAAGAACCGCAAAGGTCACTATGCGATGGTGTCGGTCGAAGCGCCGGGCGAAGCCGTCGCCGAGATCGAGCGTCAGGCGGCGATCAACGAAGATATCATCCGCTGGATGACGATCCGCGTCGACGAGCTCGAAAAGGGTCCGTCGGTGATGATGCGCAAGCAGGAACGCCGCGGCGGCCGTGGCCGTGACCGCGACGGCGAAGAATAAGGAGAAGCATCATGGCACGACCCTTTTTCCGTCGCCGCAAGACCTGCCCCTTCAGCCAGAAGGACGCACCGGTCATCGATTACAAGGACGTCCGCCTGCTCCAGGGTTACCTGTCGGAGCGCGGCAAGATCGTCCCGTCGCGGATCACCGCGGTGTC
>NZ_MEFH01000077.1:0-32383 GCF_001725095.1 Sphingopyxis sp. SCN 67-31
TCGCGGCAAGCGCAGCACCAGGCTGGTTATCGCCGCCGCAAAGACCGACATCCGCGCACCCGATCCCCGGCTTGTCGCGCTCATCGCCAAGGCGCATCGTGCCCGCGAGCATCTGTTCGCCAGCGCCGTCTCACGCGGTGATCGCCATGCCGAGCGACTCGCGCGCCTTGCCTACCTTGCTCCAGATATCACCAGCGCCATTCTCGATGGCACACAACCTCGCGCACTCACTTCGCGCGAGCTGCTCAAGATGCCTGCGCTCCCGCTCGCCTGGCCCGATCAGCGCAAACTTCTCGGATTTAGTTGACCCCTCCGTCGAATGGTGGCCACGTAAATCGCCAACGGAGACGCGCGCGAAAGATACCCACTATCTCCGTACCGGAGCTCGCATCTCCGGCCAACACATCGAAGCTACGCGCAAAAAACCCGCAGAACTGCACCGATTCGTAGGCAACCATAGGTATTTACTGAATTATATCAATATCTTACATGTGCGTGGCGCACGCAGCACTGCCAGTTCGAAACCCTCGACGTCGATCTTGACGAACGACGGGGCATCGGGAACCTCCTGATCGACCCGCACGACCTGTACGACGCTGCTGGTGACATCGACATCGACTGTCCCCGCATGGGCTGCGTTGCTCTGCAACCCCTGGAAGTCCGGCACGAAGCTGTTGTTCTGCCCCGTCAGACTCTCTTCGTAGAAGACCAGGTCTTCGGCTTGCGAGCCGCAACCCTTTTCGATCAGCCTGACATTGTCGAGACCCGCGATATTCGCGCGAAGATATGGGAGGTTGTTCGATCCCGGTTCGAAAACGATCACGCTGCCCCGCCCTACGGCCTGTGACAGAAGCATGCTGATATAGCCGATATGCCCGCCGACCTCGACCGCGATATCGCCATCGTCGATTAGCAGACGGATGGCTTCCATCTCCTCCTTTTCGCGGTTGCGGCCGTGATACCAATAGCCTTTGTGCGCGAACAGGTTGAGCTTCACCGGCCGCCCCGTCCAGTGATGGCGTATCCGGATGTCCCGGTTGACCGCCTTCAGCACAGGAAGCGCGATGGAGCGAAGAATCTTGTTTTCGTAGAGCGAAGTCATGTTGCTTTCAGTTCCCAGCAGCGGTCCCGACTAATGCTCTTCCGGTCGCCGCACAAGCGGAACGACATCGCGGCCACGAGCCGGGCAGGACGCCAGTTCGGCAAGCTCGGCAAAGCTTCGCATGGCGAATTGGGGGTGATAGCTCCGGTCGGGCGGTAGATGCTGCCCATGAACTCCTTGCCCATCGTGAACCAACATAATGGTCAGCCAACCAAGGCCGTTCGGCGCGGCGAAATCCTTCGCCGGATTGTCGCCGACGTAGACATAACGCCCCTCGCCTAATCGCTCCTCCACAGCCGCGAAGCGAGCGGGATCGGTCTTCAAAAGTCCGACTTCTTCCGACACCGAGATATAGGCCGCATCGAGACAATTTAACGCCGAGATCTTCGCGCGTTGCGTTACGCTGCGTCCGTCGGTCACGATGGCGTAAGCGGTCCTGTCCGCGCGCAGGACATCAATAAAATCCGCGGCATCCGGCCGAAGGGAAATGGCCGGCACATGGGCGCGCATCGCGTCGAGAACGGTGCTCCGTATATCCGGCGGCAAGCCATGTTCGTCCCATAACCGGCCTATCGGATTCTTCTCACCGGCCGCACGAAGCACCAGCAGCCGGTCAGCGGCATTAGCTAACGAGAAGCGTTCCGCGACCTCTCCACCAACGAAACGCAAAGCGGACCGGACATAGTCCTCTTCGAAATAGAGCGTGTCATCGAGGTCGAACACGAAATGAACGGGGTCATTCGCCAACGAACACCTCGGCATCGTAACGCAACATCATCAAGCCGTCGCGCCAATCGTCATAGTCGGGGATCGCGGCGCCCATCAGATATTCGTCGATCAGCCATTCGTGATAGCGCGCGCCGCTCCGCGCGGTCAGCGGATAGCCGCCGCCGAACCGCGGATTGACCTCGATCAGGAATATCTCGGACGTTTCGCGATGGCGCATCACCTGAATGGTCAGGCAGCCCACCGCGCCATCGATCTGCCCAATCCGGTCCTTGAGGTGGGCCACGATATTGTTGCGGACAGCCCGTCCCTTCGCCACTTCGCCGCCCCGCACTTCGATACGCAGTCGAGGCACGACGCACCGCATCGCGCCGCTTCGATCATAATAGGCGTCGCAAGTATATTCCTCGAACTCGGCAGGGTCGAGATACTGGCAGAATATATTGCGCGGTTCCGCCAGATGCGCGGCCGTGAGGTCTTCCGGCGCTCGCACCACCGATATGCCGACACTAAGCGAACCGTCATAAGGCTTGACGATCAGGGGATAGGCAAGATGTGCCGGATCGTAGAGCATCGGCGACCGCAGGCCATAGGGTTCGAAAAAGGAAATCGTCTTCCGCTTGTCCGCGCAAGCGTCGATAACCGGCGCTTCCGACACGGCAAGAAAACATCCGAATGTCGCGAAATGCGACCGCAGAGAGGCCAGAACGGGCAGCTCGGTGTCGATCGTCGGAATGACCAGGCGGACACCATTGCGGCGGCAGCAATCCTCAAGCGCGGCGAGATATTCATCTGATCGCACATGCGGCAAACGAAAGGACTGGCCCGAGACCTGACAGGCCGCACTCATATCGGGGTTCATGTCGGCAGTGGCTACGCTCAGTCCGCGCGCCTCCGCGGCCTTTGCCACGCCCCGAAACAGCGAAACCCGTCTCCCGGCCGAAAGGAGCAGAACATCAGCCATGATCGCCCATGCCTTCGGTCCCCCTAAAGACAGGCATTGTCGCGTTGTCGGCCGCACTGATGCCGTCCCGCCGGAACACTTTCCAGATCGTCAACAACATGATCTTCATATCGACCCAAAGATTGCGATGATCGACATACCAGACGTCGAGCTTGAATTTCTCATCCCAACTGAGCGCGTTACGCCCGCAGACCTGCGCCCATCCCGTCAGTCCCGGCCGGACGAGATGGCGCCGTGCCTGCTCAGGGGAATAGAGCGGGAGATATTGCATCAATAGCGGACGCGGTCCCACCAGGCTCATGTCGCCGCGCAGGACATTCCAGAGTTCCGGCAATTCGTCGAGGCTCGCCGAACGCAGCCACTTGCCGAAGGCGGTCAGCCGCTCCGCGTCGGACAACAGCCGCCCGTCGGCATCGCATGCGTCCGTCATGGTGCGGAACTTCAGCATGGCGAAGGGACGCCCCAGCAATCCGGGGCGCTGCTGCCGGAAAAGCACCGGCGACCCCAGCTTGATCCGCACGAGCATGGCGACCAGCGCCATAACGGGCAATAAAAGGATCAGTCCCAGCGCGCTGCACAGAACATCGACCGATCGTTTGAGCACGTCAGCGCGCCGTTGCAGCTTTGGCCAACTCCAGATCGCCCACGATCAGGCTGGCCGGATTGGTGCCGATACCGCCCGCAATTCGCATGTCGAGCCGCACCACGTCGCAATCGGATGGCAGCGGCATGGCCATCATCTTGTTCAGCGGCGTCGCGGCGTCGAGCAGATTGACCGACGTTTGCGCCGCGCCCTTGGCCTTCCCGGCAACGCAAGTCACGATCCATGTCGCCGCGCTCTGCAAATTGGTCGATCGGTCGTACACGCGCCAGCGAAGCTGCGAGGCGGCGCCCGGCGTGACGAGCTTGGACGCGGCCATGCCGACAGTCCCGGAAGAACCGTAAAATTCGATTCCGCTTCCCTTTGCATCGACGCTGACCAGGGTGGCGCCGAAGGAATCATTCGCCAGCGACCAGATGAAGGGCGGGTAACCGGTGACAAGCCCGTTCTTCGTAACGCCGCTGACATCACCCAGCGCATCCGGCTTGCCGTTCGGCAGCAGCGGATAGAGCCGCAGCGCGACGTCCACGGAGCCTTCATCGACAAGTCTGGTCACGAGCTTGGCATATGCCGGTTCAAGCTCCGCAATGGCAGGAGCTTTTGCTCGGCGTTCGATCAGCAATCGCGCTGCGGGTTCCGCCCTGGGCAAGCCGTTCACCGCCGCAATCAGCAAGGGTCTGAACCATGAGTTGTTCGCGCGAATATAGGGCTGAAGATAGCGCCGCCCTTCAGGCGCTACCATCACTGCGGCCAGGCGGGGAAGAATCTCAGGCTGGGTCGCCGGCTCGACACGCATGATCAGATCGTAATGAGCCAGGCCGCCAGCAATCGACGAGCGACGAAATGCGTCTTCGGCAAGCCACAACTGAACCGCGGTATCGCGCCGCGTGATCCGTTCGGCGTCCGCCATCACGCGACGGGCGCCCTCGAAATCCTTCCGCGCCTCCAGCCCCTTGCCCACCAGCCACACGGATCGGGCCGACAGCGGTGTATAGCGCAGCCCCATATGACCTGACCGAACCAGCTTCGCCGCATCAGGCAACTTTTTCCGTTTCTGGAACAGTTCGATCGCCAGATCGCGTTGAGCACTACGCCAAGAGAAAAAGCTACCGCCCAGCGGACGGAATGTATCGAGCTTGATACCGATCGACGCCGCGGCCTGCGAGAACGCAAGTACCGAAAGCAGCAGTCCAAACAGCAGTACCAAGAATATCCATGGTGTGAAGCGCAAGGCAAGAATCTCTTCCCGATGTCCCCGATCGACCGGAATCACCCCTGCGCCCCATCGGTCTTCTCACGCCCATAATCATAGCCATAGCCATAGCCGTAACCATAGCCGTAACCTGCCTGCTTGGCGCTATATTTGGTGAGCAACACGCCCAGGATATGCGCGCGCGAATCACGAAGCCGCTGGATAGCCGCTTGCGAGGCACGAACGGCCGTGCGGTCGGCCTCGATAACATAGACCACGCCTTCGACAACATTTGCGATCAGCGGAGCATCTGACAGGCCCAGCATCGGTGGGCTGTCGAGGATGACGTGATCAAACCGACTGGCGAGTTGCTGGATCAACAGCGCCAGACGCTCGCCACTGAGCAGTTCGGACGCGCTCGGCGGCGTGGGACCCGCCGCGACGAAATAGACATTGTTCGCGGTCGTTTCCTGGACGAGTTTCTCCCAATTGTCGTCGCCTGCCAAGAAGTTCGATACGCCATATCCGCTCTGCAGTCCCAAGCGCGATGCCAGAATCGGGCGACGCATATCGACATCGACCAGCACGACCGAACCCGATGTGCGGCCCAGCACGCGAGCCAACGAATAAGCGGACGTCGATTTGCCTTCGGCGGGGGACGTGCTGGTGAGCGCGAAAGTCTTTGGCACGCCATGATCGGTCGAAAAGCTGAGATTGGTTCTGACCGTCATATAGGCTTCGGACAGAATCGACTTTGGATCGTTCATATTCTCCAGTGCGTCATCCTCAATAATCGGAATGGCACCGAGAAGCGGCACATCGAGCTTCGCTGCGACCTGCTGCGGCTCGCGCAGGCTTTCATCAAGATTTTCAAGGACGAAGATCGTGATCGCCGCCAACCCGGTTCCTGCGAGCAACGCGAGGATCAGGTTAACCAACAGTTTGGGCGACGACGGCGTTTCGGGTACCGGAGCCGGATCGACAATCGAGATGTTATTGGTGCCGACCCCGGCAACACCAATCTCCTTATAGCGCTGCAACAGGGAATCGTAGAGTTGCCGGTTGGTGTCCACCTCACGCTGATAGATGTTGTACTGGATGCTCGAACGGCTTTCGGAATCGAGTTGTCCGAGCAGTTCGTTGACGCGCCCACGTAATTCCTTTTCGCGCTGTGATGCGGCATCGAAATCGGCCGCATAGGAATCCCGAACCCGCCTTTCCTCGGCCGTAATTGCACGATCCAAGGCCGCGATCTGCTCGCGTGCCGCCTGCGCTTCGGGATATTCAGGCTCGAAATGCACGAGCATATCCTGATATTTGGCGTTGGCTTCCGCTCGGCGCGAACGCAGGTTGCTCAATGACTGGTTCTGCAAAGCCAATTGCGTGCTGCCCGCCGACCGCGCGGCGCGCAAGCGGGATTCCGCCAGCGTCCGCTCCGCCGTGGCTTCAATGAGCACGCGGTTCAATTGATCGAGATTACTCGAGGCAAGCGTCTGCGTCGTCTGGGTCTTTCCATCACTGCTCTTCGTCTCGGACAAACGGACAATACCTTGCCGGGCCGCATAGTTGACGAGATCGCGCTCCGACTGCTCCAGGCGCTCGCGCAGGCCCTGAAGCCGGGTTTCCAGATATACGCGAGCGTCCGCCGTCGAGGCAAGACGGCGGTCCATGCTCTGCTGAGCAAATTCGTTCACCCAAGTCTTTGCGATCAACTGCGAAATACTCGGCGACGCGCTGGCATAGCTGACATCCACCAGTGCAGAGCCGCGCACCGGCGAAATCGTCACATGGCCGAGAAGAATATCCGCAGCCTGCCTCTGACGGTCACGCATATTCCCGACCGACACGGTACCAGCGGCGCCGCCATTCGACAGGATGCCCTCACCCACCGGCGTCGCGCCATGGGCGTCGAAAAAATCCCTGTTCGTCGCCAATCGCAAACGCCGCTCGACGCGCTCGGCCAGCGAACGCGCGTTGAGCAGCGAATATTGCGTCAGATAGAATTCCTGATTGGGTGTCGCATCCTCGCGCTGCAGCCCCTCGACATTGGTGACGTTGGCCTGTTCGCGTGCAATCTCGATCCGCGATGTGGCCGTATATTGCGGCGTCATGAGCAGAGTCAGGATCGTTCCGATAATCACCGACACGGCGATGATCGCCGCGGCCACCCAGATGTGCCGCTTCAATGCGTTCCAATATTCCAGCAGCATCGGGGCTGCCCAGGAAGGCGCACTGGTGCCGGCGTCTTCGCTGGCCGTTTGCCCAAGAAATTCCATTTTTGACATCAAATCAAACTCTTAAAGCCAAGGTGCGGATTAGCGCCTGTTGTCCAGAATCGCAATCAGCGGCGAAATGAAGAGCGGCGCAACGGTCACGAGCTGCTGAAGCAATCGGCGCGAGGGGGAGTCGCCCACAACAACAACATCGTTGGGATAAAGGACTGGGTCCGAATAGGCGCCGCGGCGAATAGCGGCAAGATCGTATAGCGCGACCATTTGGCGGCCTTGTACCGTGCGATGAATGACCACTTCGCGAAGCTTCGCGAAATCGGTCGCTCCCTTCGCCGCAGCAACCCCGCGCATCAGCGTCATGTCACCGATCATCGGATAGTTCCCAGGCTGCTCCACCTCTCCATCGACCGTCACGAAGCGGCTGACGGATTCCTGAAGGTTAATGGCAACGCGAGGATTGCGTACGTGCCCGGCGCGAAGCTGCTGCGTCATCCGCTCCATCGCTTCGGCAAGCGTCAGATTGTTGAGATTGACCACACCCGCAACCGGCAGGCTGATCGCACCATCGCCATCCGCAGTCACGCGACGATCGGATAATTGCTCAATGCCGAGAACATCGACAATCAACTTATCATATGGTCCGATACGATAGCTATAGTGCTGCTCCGATCCCACCTGCCCGTCAGGCCCCGGCAATTCGCTGGCATCCACGCGCGTGACCGACGCGCCGCCAAGACCGCCAGCCGTCAGACTGTTCGCGCATCCCGCAGTCGTCAGCAACAGTGTCACCGCAGCGCCCGTGACCGCTGCTTTCACAAAATGTCTAAAATCGACTTGCGACATAACTCTCTTCATCGTTGAGCAGCCCGATAGGCATTTGAACACCAGCCGGCGGCAACAACCACCAACAGCATGAGCGAAGGAACCCGCAGCGGATAGTCAGCCGCACTATAGAGTGCAAGCATGGCGATGACGGAAAGGCCCGCACGGCCCAGGACCTGCGATTGGAAACCTGGCTGATCCTGCCGCAATCCCCGAAGCCTGACTTGCGAGCGCAACGCGAACAAACCCAGCACAATCGCCCAAAACACCAACGCAACGCCCGGAACGCCCGCCGTCAGCAGGGTTTCGAGAAAATCATTATGCGCATGATTGAAATAGGTCTGCGAAATCAGCTTGTTTGGTTCGAACAGCTGATAGGTTTCGACAAATGTTCCTATTCCACTGCCGAAAGGAAAAAATTTCTGTGCGGCGTCCATGACGATCGGAAATGTGCTCACCCGCAGTTCGTCGGCTGAATCGGTTTCGAGCAGCCGGTGAACAGCCGGTGTGCGCACAGCCACGATCACGGCAAAGATCGTAAAGAGCGACGCGAGACCAAAAGCGATCAGTCGGGTCCGATAGTCTGTCGCCCGATCCGCCGAGCGCGCCTTCGCGACAGGCGATTTATAGACCCACCACGCCAATGCGACGCCGAGCACCGCGAGCGCGGCACCGCCACGCGACCCTGTCATCAAGATCAACAGGAGTAGCACGAACGCCCCGATAATCGCCATCGTCCTTTGAAAGAGCAACTGTTCCGGCTTACCCTTGAACAGCGTAAGATTCGCGGCAATCAGAGGATACATAGCCGCAAGAAAGGCCGCCTGATGGTTCCGGTTGGCGAAAAAGCCGACACTGAATCCATTGTTCGTGATGCGATAGAAATAGAGCGGCCCCTGCGCCGGGCCAATGGCCTGAAGCATCCCGATGACACCGCTCATAAACCCCAAACCAAGAAGGATGAGCGGAATTCGACGCTGCCATTGCGAAGGGAGCGAGAGCACGAGAATCAACATGGCAACCGGCGCGGCAAGCGAGAACAGCGCGTTCCAAGTACGTGCCTGCGCGACCGAAAGCGGCTGCCAGGGAATATCCATTCCCACATCGCGATAGATCGCGACCATCAATTCCCGCCCCGGCAGGGAAGACCAGATCGCAGGCGGCAACGGAACGAGGTGCAGCGCCGGCAATAGTATCACGGCCAAGGCGAAGCACATAAGCGCGCGACCATTCCGCCACGCATCCTGCCAATAAACGGCAACGGCTAGTGCAAGGACGATCATCGATAGCGGCCGCCAGAAGAGCAGCGATAACAGATCGTCCCTGGCTCCGCCCGCCAACAGAAAAGCTACCGTCAGCAGAATGACCACGCCGTAATAGGCCAATCGATCACGTGACATGGACGTTGCGGCAGGCATATTATCCAGACGATTTTTCTTCAGGATTCGTGTCATCGCTTCGTCGATTTCTTCAGGGAATTGACGCGCGTTTGCGAGATGCTGTCATCTTCTTGGAGCGGCGGCGGCGCGTAATCGGGAACGACGTAACGAACCACCGTCATCGCCCCCTCGACATCTCCCGATTCCAGCGCACGCATCATCTTGTCCAATTGCGCAGACAGGCCACGCCAGTCGAACTTTTTCTCTCTCGCCCTCATTATACGGTCGTGATCTGTCGGCTCAGGATTATCACCGATGAGCAACTCCTCATACATTTTCTCGCCGGGCCGCAAACCTATTTCTTCAATGACGATATCGCCGTCAGGATTTTCGTGGTCGCGCACCGTACAACCTGAGAGCTGAATCATAGAGCGGGCAAGATCGAGGATGCGCACCGGCTTTCCCATATCGAGGATGAAGACCTCTCCACCTTTCGCCATCGCCCCAGCCTGCATGACCAATTGAGCCGCTTCGGGAATAGTCATAAAATAACGCGTGACCTCCCGGTGCGTCAAAGTCACGGGTCCTCCGCCATTAATCTGGGCCTGAAAGCGCGGAACGACCGAACCGCTGGAACTCAACACGTTACCGAAGCGAACGATAGAGAAGATCGTACCGCTCCCCTCGCCCGCCCGACCTTGAAGGATCAGTTCGCAAATCCGCTTTGACGCGCCCATGATGTTCGTGGGACGGACCGCCTTATCGGTGCTGACAAGGATGAAGCGCGAAGCGCCGACTCGCTCGGCTTCGAGACAGCAGTGAAGGGTTCCCGATATATTGTTCCGAAGCCCCGATATGGGATTCCTCTCGACTAAGGGAACATGTTTGTAAGCCGCGGCATGGAAAACGGTATCGGGCCGGTAGCGCTCCATGATCCGGCGAATCGCGGGTCCATCGGACACATCGACCAGTTCGGGAACGACAATGATCCCGCTATCACGCATATCCTCCTCGAATTCGGAAAGAATATTATAAAGGGCGAATTCGGACTGCTCCGCAAGCACCAAACAGCGCGGATGGCGCATGATCACCTGTCGGCACAATTCGGCGCCGATCGAGCCGCCCGCACCCGACACCAGCACTGTTTTCCCCGCGATCGCTCCGCCCAGCAACTGCTCATCGGGCGGGACCGGATCGCGACCGAGCAGATCCTCTACACGAACGTCCTTCAAGTCCCTGATCGATACCTGTCCATCGATAATATTGCCGATACTGGGAAGAGAACGGACCCGAACCGGATATTTCTTAAGTTCCTCAACAATCTCGCGCCGCCTCCCGCGCGTGACACTCGGCAAAGCCAGCAATATCTCATCAATCCCCAACTCGCCGATATAGCGGCTGATCTGCTGAGCGGGATGGATGGGGGCGCCGTCGATCCGGTCGCCAGCCAAGCTATGGTCATCGTCGAAATAACAGGTAAGCGGCAAATGCCCTTCGTGTCGAAGAGCCCGGCCCAATTGCTGTCCTGCACGCCCAGCGCCATACACTGCCACTCGGCGCGTATGGCCGCGATGCACCAAATGAAGAACATCCACCAGCGCATAGCGGACGATCACCCGGCTTATCGCGAGAAGCATGAGCAGAAGGATGGGCTGAAGAATTCCGATCGTTCGAGGCACCCCATCTACACCCACGAAACTGAAGATCGTAATCATCGGCAATGAAAGTATGAGGCAGGCGACGCCGATATCGACGATGGTTCGCCCTCCAGCAAACCGGATGATCGCGCGGTAGATACCCACCCATAAGGCGATGAGAAACCAGCAAGGCAGCACCAGCGCGATGACAATCAGCACCGGCCGACTAAAAAGGTCCCATCCGCCCAGCCGGATTGAGAAAGCTAGCCATACCGAAAGGATGCAAGTCACCACGTCCATCGCAAATGCGATCGAGCGCCGCATTGCGCGCGGCAAATCTGCCACCCGCCGCAACACCGAGACCACGAAGTTGAGCAAAGAGGACGTTTCAGTGGATTGAGACAGAGTCACATCAACCCGCTAAAAACCGGCCGGTAGGAAAAGTATCTGCGGGTGAGCAATGGTCATGGCTTAGCGCTTGCGGGTTTGTCCGATCAATGACTTGCAACATCAACAGGCTGCCTAGCGGCTCTTAGTGCCGCATCCAGATGGGAGCAATGACAAAACCCGGCGAATCCAGAATGTGGCAACGAATCAGGCGACAGTAGCCTCATGTCCTCAGATAGCGACGCGCGGTTCCCTCCAACACGATCGCGGTCAGCACATCCGACGCATAGGCGCCAGTGTCGATCCCGATTCGATTTGACCGCTCGTCAACATCGGCCCCTATCGTATGGCCGTGGACGATCATCGCGCCATGATCGCGATCGTCCTCCAAGAAATCATCGCGAATCCAGCGCAGATCGGCAAGCGTCTGCTTGCGGAGCGCAATGCCTGGGCGGATACCCGCATGTACGAAGACATAATCGCCGATTTCGATTACATCTTCGCCGCCGCTCAGAAATTCAACATGCGACGGCGGCACCATCGCCGGAAAATGCTCCGCAACTTCATCGAAGGTCGCTTCGGTCAAGCTCATCGCGCCCTTCCAATAGCTTTGCACCGTAGCGTATCCTCCGATCCGCATGAAATAGCGCACTCGGCGGATGTCTCCCGTCAGCGCGGAAAGGAAACATTCCTCATGATTGCCGATCAACAGGCGCGTGTCTTTGAACTCTTCCTTCAGGTGGATGGCACGTTCGACAACTGCGGCCGATTGCTGTCCGCGGTCGATAAGGTCGCCAAGCAGGATCAGCGTGACTTCCGCCGATGCGTGCGCAGCATGATCGGCACGGATCAGATTCATGAGGGCTGCGAACAAGTCATCACGGCCATGAATGTCGCCAATCGCATAGATGCGCCGGCCCGCGGGAACAGCGAAATCGTTCCGTGCGGTGGGAACATGCTTGTTCTTACGCTTCCAGAACATGAAACAATCCAACTTGCAAAAAAAAACCGGCAGCCGTGGGCGAGGCAAGCTGCCCCTAGCCTTCCCGGCATCGGGAGACAATAAGGGCTTTGCCGTGTGTCCGTTGATCGGTGTATCCATCCGGTTGATTTTACACAGGTCGCGCGGACTTAAGGGTGTCGCAAGCTTTGCGGATTAGTTGATCATGGCCGGTCGGACTTTTCCGAGCGGGAAAGGCTAATGGTAAAGTGAAGGAGCCGACGATGCAGGTGATGAGCGTTTTCGGCACACGCCCGGAAGCGATCAAGATGTTTCCGGTCGTCCATGCGCTGCAGGCGCGAGACGGAATCGACGCGCGCGTCTGCGTGACGGCGCAGCACCGCGAGATGCTCGACCAGGTGCTGGAGATCGCGCGCATCGTGCCCGACATCGATCTTGACGTCATGACGCCGAACCAGTCGCTCGACGCGCTGCTCGCGCGGCTAGTGACGGGTCTCGGCGAGACGTTCGATGCCGAGAAGCCGGAGCGCATTCTCGTTCACGGTGACACGCTGACAACGATGGCGGCGACGCTTGCCGCTTACTTCCGCAAGATACCCGTCGGGCATGTCGAGGCGGGGCTGCGCAGCGGCAATATCTATCATCCCTGGCCCGAAGAGGTGAACCGCAAGGTCGCGGGCGCGATCTCGGACCTGCATTTCGCGCCGACTGAGACCGCTGCCGCCGCGCTTCGTGCCGAAAATGTGCCTGCCGAGCGCATCCACGTCACCGGCAACACCGTCATCGACGCGCTGCTCGCCACCAAGGCGCGAATTGAGGAAGAACCGGCGCTGGCCGCCGGGCTCGACCCGCTGCTCGCGCGCTTCGCGGGCAAGCGGGTCATAGCCGTAACATCGCATCGGCGCGAGAATTTCGGCGACGGCATGAAGGCGATCGCCGAGGCCATCGCCGGTATCGCGGCGCGCGAAGACGTCGCGGTGATTTTCCCTATCCACCCGAACCCGCATGTGCGCAGCGCGATGGAACCGATCCTCGGCAATCTCGCGAACGTCGCGCTGATCGATCCGCTCGACTATCCGCATTTCGTCCGCCTGCTCGGCCTCAGCCATCTCGTGCTGACCGACAGCGGCGGGGTGCAGGAGGAAGCGCCCTCGCTCGGCAAGCCGGTGCTCGTGATGCGCGAGACAACCGAACGCCCCGAAGGCATCGAAGCCGGCACCGCGCGGCTCGTCGACACCGACAAAAATCGCATCGTTTCGGAAATTTTCAGCCTTTTGGACGATGAAGGCGCCTATAACGCCATGGCGCGCGCGCATAATCCCTTCGGAGATGGCCGCGCCGCCACACGAATAGCGGAGATTGTTGCGCGTGCCCATCGATAACGACCAGCAGGTTACCGTCCTCGGCCTCGGCTATATCGGCCTGCCGACCGCCGCGCTGATCGCACGCACGGGCAGCAAGGTCACCGGTGTCGATGTCAGTCGGCACGTCGTCGACACCATCAACAGCGGCAAGGTGCATATCGAGGAAGTCGATCTCGACGGCCTCGTCCAGGGCGTCGTGTCGCGCGGCGCGCTCGTCGCTTCGATCGAGGTCGCGCCCGCCGACGTCTTCGTCATCGCGGTGCCCACCCCGCACGACGAGGAGCATCGCCCCGACATCACTCACGTCCTCTCGGCCGCGCGCGCAATCGCGCCGAAGCTGGAGGCCGGCAATCTCGTGATCCTCGAATCGACCTCGCCCGTCGGCACCACCGAGAAAATCGCCGCACTGCTCGCCGAGCTTCGCCCCGATCTCAAGGTGCCGGGCGCCTGCACCGGCGCCGCCGACATCTTCGTCGCTTACTGTCCCGAGCGCGTGCTGCCGGGGCGCATCCTCGTCGAGCTCGTCGACAACGACCGCTGCATCGGGGGCATCACCCCGCGCTGCGCGCGGCGCGCGATGACCTTCTATCGCCAGTTCGTGCGCGGCACCTGCATCACAACCTCGGCACGCGCCGCCGAAATGGTGAAGCTGGTCGAAAACAGCTATCGCGACGTCAACATCGCCTTCGCCAACGAGCTGTCGATGATGGCGGAGGAAATGGGCGTCGACGTGTGGGAGGTGATCCGGCTCGCCAACCGGCACCCGCGCGTCAACATCCTCCAGCCCGGGCCGGGTGTCGGCGGGCATTGCATCGCGGTCGATCCGTGGTTCCTCGTCCACGGCGCCCCCGCGCACAGCCGCCTGATCCGCACCGCGCGCGAGGTCAACCTCGCCAAGACCGCGCATGTCGTCGGCGCGGCCGAAATGCTCGTCTCGCAGCATCCGGAGGCGCGCGTCGCCTGCCTCGGCCTCGCCTTCAAGCCCAATATCGACGATTTCCGCGAAAGCCCCGCGGTCGAGGTCGCAGCAGCGCTCGCGCGTCGGTTCGGCCCGCAGATCCATATCGTCGAGCCCTTCGCGCGCACGCTTCCGGCCGCGTTCGCCGATACCGGTGCCGAACTGATCGATCTCGATAGCGCGCTGGCGTCGTGCGACATCCTGATCGTGCTCGTCGATCACGACCTGTTCCGCTCGATCCCGCTCGAGGAGCGTGCCGACAAGATCGTCTACGATACGCGCGGCCTCTGGCCCGACCAGCCTGGAGCGGCGACTAGCCACCGTCTGCACCGGGCGGCCTGACCCTTTTCCGCTTGACGCGGCGGGAGCGCCTCCACATCTGTCGGCCATGCTCGTGCGCCTGCAAACGCTTGTCGTGGAAAAGCCCTGGGGCCGAACCGACATACCCAGGGATTTCGGCGATTTCGGCGGCCGCCGGATCGGGGAAATCTGGTTTGCCCATCCCGATGGCGACGATGCGCCGATCCTGGTCAAATTCCTCTTCACCTCCGAACGCCTGTCGATTCAGGTCCATCCCGACGATGCGGCGGCGCAGGCCGCCGGCTTCGCACGCGGCAAGGACGAGTGCTGGCTGGTGCTCGATTCCGATCCCGGCGCCGAGCTCGGGGTCGGGCTGGTCGCCGAGACGTCGCGCGAGGCGCTGCGCGACGCCGCGCTCGATGGATCGATCGTCGACATGATCGACTGGCGGCCTGCACGGGAAGGCGATTTCGTCTATAATCGGGCGGGGACGATCCACGCGATCGGCGCCGGGCTGACGGTGGTCGAGGTGCAGCAGAATGTCGACTGCACCTATCGGCTCTACGATTACGGCCGGCCGCGCGAATTGCACCTCGACGCCGGGCTGGCGGTCGCGGCGCCGGGGCCGCGCCCCGATTCGCGCGACGGCCGCGTCGAGCCGGACGACAACCGCCTGTTGGTCGACGGCCCGCATTTCCGCCTGCTGCATCTGGCGGGCCCGGACGCCGCGGCAATGCTGCCCCAGACCGACGGCGCCTACAGCTTCGTACCGCTCTCGCCGGGGTGCCGCGTCGATGACGAGGCGGTGGCGCTCGGCGAGTGCGTCGTCATCGACCGCGCCGACGGCATCGCGCTGGCCCCGAATGCCCGCGCCCTTCTGTGCTGGCCTTGCTGATGGCGATGCGGGGCGAAGGGTGGTAACAGGAAGTCCATGATCGTCCCCGTCATCCTGTCCGGCGGATCGGGCACCCGCTTGTGGCCCGTGTCGACCAGCGCCGCGCCCAAGCAGTTCCAGCCGCTGATCGGCGAAGTCAGCCTGTTTCGCCAGACGCTGGATCGCGTCGCCGATCGCGCGCGCTTCGCCGCGCCGCTGGTCGTCTGCGGCCCCGGGCACGTCGCGCCGGTCGAGGCCGATCTGGCGGCGGCGGGAATCGCCGACGCGCGGGTCATCGTCGAACCCGCGGCGCGCAACACCGCCCCGGCGATCGCGCTGGCCGCACGCGCCTGCGACCCCGATTCGCTGCTTCTCGTCATGCCCGCCGATCATGTCATGACCGACGTCACCGCATTCCTGCGCGCGATCGACACGGCGCGCCCCGCGGTCGAAGCGGGCGCGATCGCGACCTTCGGGATCGCGCCGTCGCATCCCGAAACCGGCTATGGCTATATCGCGGCGGGCGAAGTGCATCCCGATGCGCCCGGCGTTCACAGCGTCAGGCGCTTCGTCGAAAAGCCTCCGCGCGAGCGAGCGGAGGCGATGCTCGCCGAAGGCGGCCATTACTGGAACGCCGGCATCTTCCTGATGCGCGCCGATCATTTCCTGACCGAGCTCGAACGCCAGCAACCGGCGATGGCCGCGGCCTGCACCGCCGCCATGACGGACGCACGGCACGATGGCGGACGCGTCCATCCCGACACCGACGCCTTCCTGCACAGCCCCGCCGATTCGATCGACTATGCGGTGATGGAGCGCGCTGACCGGGTCGTCGTCGCGCCGGTCGATCCCGGCTGGTCCGACGTCGGCGGCTGGGCGGCGCTGCACACGCTCGGCGCGAAGGACGACGCCGGCAACGTCCGCATCGGCGACGTCGTCACGCTCGACGCCGAACGCAACTATCTGCGCGCCGACGGCGGCAAGCGCATCGCCGTGGTCGGTGTATCCGACCTGATCGTGGTGACGCACGGCGACGACATCTTGGTCATCCCACGCGAGCGCGCGCAGGAGGTCAAGGCGATCGTCGAATATCTGGCCGCGCACCCACCGCGCTGACGCGGGAAGCTCTGTCCGTCCGCAGTAGTGCCCTTGCGCCGCGCGGCGGCGGCGTTAAACCGCTTTCATGCGAAACCATCTCCTGTCCAGCGCGATCGCGCTCGCCGCCGTCCTGTCCACCCCCGCTCTCGCCCGGCCGATGACCGAGGTCGATCTGGCGACAATGAAGCGCGTTGCCGCTCCCGCCGCCTCGCCCGACGGACGCTGGGTCGCATTCCAGATCACCGAGACCGAGGCGGAGTCCTACAAGCGCTCGACCGGCCTGTGGCTTCTCGACCGCAAGGCGAAGGGAGCAGTACCGGTGCGCATCGCCGACACCCCCGGCAAGAACGAGACGAGCCCGGCGTTCGGCCCCGATGGCGCGCTTTACTTCCTCTCCGACGCGTCGGGCAGCGACCAGCTCTGGCGAATCGCCGTCGGCGACGGCAGCGCCCCGGCAACGCAGGTCACCAGCGAGAAGGCCGACGTCGCGGGCTTCAAGCTGTCGCCCGATGGCCAGCGCCTGCTCGTCTGGGGCGACGTGCCGCGCGAGTGCACGAGCTTCGGCTGCGATGCGAAGGAAAAAGGCGCGCTCGTCGGACCGGGCAGCGGCCGCCACTACAAGGACGGCGTCGGTTTCGTCCGCCACTGGGATCAATGGGAGACGCCGGGCACCTACAGCCGCCCCTTCGTCTTCGATCTCGTCGACGGCAAAGCGACCGCGGGGCGCGCGGTCGATGGCGCGCTGATCGGCGACACGCCGTCGAAACCCTTCGGCGGCGGCGAGGAACTCGCCTGGGGTGCCGACAGCCGCACGATCTTCTTCACGCTGCGCAAGGCCGACCGCGACGAACCGACCTCGACCAACCTCGACATCTATAAGGCGAAGGTCGATGCGCGCATCGCGCCGATCAATCTGACCGAAGCCAACAAGGCGACCGACACGCTGCCCTCCCCCTCCCCCGACGGCAAGTGGCTCGCCTATGCCGCGATGGCGCGACCCGGCTATGAAAGCGACCGGCAGGTGGTGATGCTGCGCAATCTCGAAAACGGCGAGACGCGCAAGCTGACCGACGCCTGGGATCGCTCGGTCGCCTCGATCGCCTGGGCACCCGGCGGCAAGGCGCTCTACGTCACCGCGCAGGAGGTTCTCGACCATCCCGTCTTCCGCGTCGATGTTGCGACAGGCAAGGTCGAGCGACTGAAGGCGTCGAACGCCGCGACCGAGGGCAATATCGGCGACGTGACCCCGCTCGCCGACGGCGGCCTGCTCTATTCGCGCAATTCGATCCTGCTGCCGACCGACCTCTACCTCCGCGATGCCAAGGGCAAGGTCACCCAACTCACCGACGCCAACGCCGCAACGCTCGCCGAACTCGATCCGGTCAAGGTCGAACGCATGCAGTTCGCCGGTGCGAACGGCGACACGGTGTGGGGTCAGATCGTCAAGCCTGCCAATGCCACCGGCAAGCTGCCCGTCGCCTTCCTCGTCCACGGCGGCCCGCAGGGCAGTTTCGGCGACAGCTGGTCGACGCGCTGGAACCCGCGCCTGTTCGCGCAGCAGGGCTATGGCGCGGTGACCGTCGATTTTCACGGCTCGACCGGCTATGGTCAGGCCTTTACCGACAGCATCAACAAGGACTGGGGCGGCAAGCCGCTCGAAGACCTGAAGCTCGGCCTTGCCGCTGCAGGGCAGAAAGATGCGCAGCTCGACATCGGCAACGCCTGCGCGCTCGGGGCCTCCTATGGCGGCTACATGATGAACTGGATCGCCGGGCAATGGATCGACGGCTTCAAATGCCTCGTCCAGCACGATGGCGTCTTCGACGCGCGCGCCATGGCCTATGAGACCGAGGAGCTGTGGTTCGACGAATGGGAGCACGGCGGCCCCTATTTCGCGGTTCCCGAAGAATATGAGAAATGGAATCCGGTGAACCATGTCGACAAGTGGAAGACGCCGATGCTGGTGATCACCGGCGAGAAGGATTTCCGCATTCCCTATACGCAGGGGCTCGCAGCTTTCACCGCGCTTCAGCGGCGGGGGGTGCCGTCCGAACTGCTCGTCTTCCCCGACGAGAATCACTGGGTGCTGAAGGGCGCAAACAGCGTCCAGTGGCACCGCACGGTGTTCGACTGGATGAAGCGCTATCTGAAGAAATAGCCTTCTATTTCCCGCCTCTCGTCACCCCGGATTTGATCCGGGGTCCCGCTGATCCCACAAAAGCAGGATGCCGGATCGCGTCTGGCATGACGAAAGAGGCGGGGCGGCGAAACGATCACCCCCTTGCCGCATCGCAGCATGGCTGGCAAAGGCCCCGGTCATGCCGATGGAAAAAACCTTCGATCCCGCCGCCATAGAAGCGAAATGGGCCCATGAGTGGGAGAACCGCGGGCTGTTCCGCCCCGCGCGCCCGAATGCGCAGCCCTTCACCATCGTCAACCCGCCGCCCAACGTCACCGGCGCGCTGCATATCGGTCATGCTCTCGACAACACGCTGCAGGACGTGCTCGTCCGCTACGAGCGGCTGCGCGGCAAGGACGCGCTGTGGGTGGTCGGCACCGATCATGCCGGCATCGCGACCCAGATGGTCGTCGAGCGCCAGCTGGAAGCGCGGCAGGACAAGCGCACCAACTACACGCGCGACGAATTCGTCGAGAAGGTCTGGGAATGGAAAGCGACAAGCGGCGGCCAGATCACCCGCCAGCTTCGCCGGCTCGGCTGTTCGATGGACTGGAGCCTAAATTCCAGAGACAATAACGGGCAGTTCACGATGGACCCGCATTTCACCCGCGCGGTGGTCAAGGTGTTCGTCGATCTGCACCGGCAGGGCCTGATCTATCGCGACAAGCGCCTCGTGAACTGGGACCCCAAGCTCAAGACCGCGATTTCGGATCTGGAAGTCGATGCCCGCGAAGTGAACGGCCACATGTGGCACTTCAAATATCCGCTCGCGGGCGGCGAAACCTATCGCTATGTCGAGCGCGACGGCGACGGCACCATCCTGTTCGAGGAAGAGCGCGACTATATTTCGATCGCGACGACGCGGCCGGAAACGATGCTGGGCGACGGGGCCGTGGCGGTCCATCCCGACGACGAACGCTATCGCCCCATCGTCGGGAAGCTGTGCGAAATCCCGGTCGGCCCCAAGGAACATCGACGGCTGATCCCGATCATCACCGACGATTATCCCGATCCGAATTTCGGTTCGGGCGCAGTCAAGATCACGGGCGCGCACGACGAAAACGACTACGGCGTCGCGCAGCGCAACGGCATCCCCATGTATCGCCTGATGGACGAAGTGGCGGCGATGCGAACCGATGGCCCCAGCTATGCGGAGGCCGCCGCCCGCGCGAAGGCCATCGCCATGGGGGAGAAGGTCACGGCGGCCGAAGTCGACAAGCTGAACCTCGTCCCGGAAGCCTATCGCGGGCTCGACCGATATGAGGCGCGTAAGCGGGTCGTGGCCGACATCGACGCCGAAGGGTTGATGATCAAGGTCGAGGACAAGCTGATCATGCAACCGTTCGGCGACCGCGGCGGCGTGGTGATCGAACCGATGCTGACCGATCAATGGTATGTCGATGCCAAGACGCTGGCGCAGCCGCCGATGCAGGCGGTGCGCGACGGACGCATCCGGATCGTCCCGAAGACGTGGGAAAAAACCTTCTTCAACTGGATGGAGAATATCCAGCCGTGGTGCGTGTCGCGCCAGCTCTGGTGGGGACACCGGATTCCGGCGTGGTATGCCGCAGACGGCCGCATCTTCGTCGCCGAGACCGAGGAAGAGGCGCAGGCCGAAGCAGGTGCAGGCGTCGCCCTTACCCGCGACCCCGACGTCCTCGACACCTGGTTCTCCTCCGCACTGTGGCCTTTCGCGACGCTCGGCTGGCCCGACGATACCGAAATGCTGCGCCGCCATTATCCGAACGACGTTCTCGTCTCGGGTTTCGACATCCTGTTCTTCTGGGATGCGCGCATGGCGATGCAGGGGATGCACTTCATGAACGAGGTGCCGTGGAAGACGCTTTATCTCCACGGCCTCGTCCGCGCGCCCGACGGGCAGAAGATGTCGAAATCGAAGGGCAACGTCGTCAATCCGCTCGGCCTGATCGACCAATATGGCGCCGACGCGCTGCGCTTTTTCATGGCGGCGATGGAAAGCCAGGGCCGCGACATCAAGATGGATGACGCGCGTCTCGCGGGCTATCGCAACTTCGCGACCAAGCTGTGGAACGCCGCACGTTTCTGCGAGGCCAACGGCATTTCGGCCTCGACCAGCCTCGCAGCGCCCGCGGCGAGCCTGCCAGTCAACCGCTGGATCATCGGCGAGGTTACCGACACCGTCGCCGCGATGGAAAAGGCGTTCGCCGCCTTCCGCTTCGACGACGCCGCGAATGCGATCTACAGCTTCGCGTGGGACCGCTTCTGCGACTGGTATCTGGAACTGATCAAGGGTTCGATCGATGAAGAGACGAAAGCCGTCGCCGGCTGGGTTCTCGATCAGATCCTCGTCATGCTCCATCCCTTCATGCCCTTCATCACCGAAGAACTTTGGACCGGCCTCGGCGACCGCGCGGGTTACCCGCTGATCACCGCGAAATGGCCCGAGCCGCAGGCGCAGCGCGATACGCAGGCGAGCGCCGACATCGACTGGCTGATCAAGCTGGTCGGCGAATTGCGCGGGGCCAAGGCCGAGCTCGGCCTGCCGCCGGGCGCGCGCCTGACCGCGCATTTCCCGGCGTCGCTGAGGGAACGCACCGATACGCTCGCGGCGCAACTCGATCGCCTCGCGCGGCTCGACGCGATCCGCTTCGATCCCGCGCCGGCGGGAGCGTCGGCGCAGCTTGTCGTAGAGGGAGAGACGATCACCGTCCCGCTCGAAGGCGTGATCGACATCGCCGCCGAGCGCGACCGTCTGTCGAAGGCGCTCGCCGCAGCCGTCAAGGAGCGCGACAGCCTCGCCGGGCGCCTCGCCAATCCGAATTTCGTCGAGCGCGCAAAACCCGAAGCGGTCGAAAAGGCGCGCGCCGACCATGATGCCAAGGCGGCCGAGGCCGACCGGCTGACCGCCGCACTGGCGCGGCTGGGGTGAAGGAAGAGGCACCCGTCGCGCCCGTCGTCGCCGCGGCCGACCCCGCTTCGGGGCCGGTGCCGCCGCGCCAGACCGCGCGCGGCAATGGGCGGCTCGACCTGACCGACGGGCCGATCACGCGGACACTGGTCCTTTTCGCGCTGCCGACGCTGGCGTCGAATATTCTCCAGACGCTCTCGGGCTCGGTGAATTCGGTGTGGGTGGGGCAATTCCTCGGCGAAAGCGCGCTCGCCGCGACCGCCAATGCGAATATCGTCATGTTCCTGATGTTCGCGACCTTCTTCGGTTTCGGCATGGCGGCGACGGTACTGATCGGCCAGTCGATCGGCCGCGGCGACATCGATGCCGCGCGCCGCGCGTCGGGCGGCGCGATCGGCCTGTCGCTGTTCTTCTCGCTCGTCATCGCGGTCGTCGGCTGGTTCGCCTCGGATGCGATCCTGCGCCTGCTCGAAACCCCGGCGGAGGCCTTTGGGCTCGCGCACGACTATCTGCGCGTCACCTTCATCGCAATCCCCGCCAGCATGCTGATGGTTACGCTGATGATGGCGTCGCGCGGCGCGGGCGACGCGGTGACGCCACTGCGCTTCATGATCCTGTCGGTCGTGCTCGACATCGTGCTCAATCCCGTGCTGATCCTCGGCCTGGGCCCCTTCCCGCGCCTCGGCATCACGGGGAGCGCGCTCGCCACCGCCAGCTCCGGGACGATCAGCCTCGTCGCGATGCTTGTCTGGTTCTACGCCAGGGATCATGTCCTGCGCCTGCGCGGCCGCGAACTCGCTTATTTGATCCCAAAGATCGACGAACTGCGCTTCATCGTCGCCAAAGGCGTACCGATGGGCGCACAGATGCTCGTCATCTCGGGCGCCGGGCTGGTCATGGTCGGCCTCGTCAACCGCGAGGGGCTGGTGACGGCGGCGGCTTATGGCGCGACGCTCCAGCTCTGGAATTACGTCCAGATGCCCGCGCTCGCGGTCGGCGCCGCGGTCAGCGCGATGGCGGCGCAGAATATCGGCGCGCACAGGTGGGACCGCGTCACCGCGATCACCAACAGCGGCATGGCGATCAACCTCGCGATGACGGGGGTGCTGATCGCGCTCCTGCTCGCTTTCGACCGCGCCGCGCTCGGCCTGTTCCTCGGCAGCGGCAGCGAGGCAGTCGACGTCGCGCGGCACGCCCAATATATCGCGACCTGGACCTTCCTCCCCTTCGGCACGACAATCGTTCTGATCGGCACGCTGCGCGCCAACGGATCGGTGGTGCCGCCGCTGATCATCCTGTTCCTGTCGATGTTCCCGATCCGTCTCGGCATCTATCATTTCGCCTATCCGTGGCTCGGCGGCGACGCGATCTGGTGGAGCTTCCCGCTGTCGTCGCTCACCTCGCTGGCGATGGCCTGGTGGGTGTATCAGCGCGGCAACTGGCGCAGAACCATGCCGCAGCCGGGGGTCGGATGAGGGCGCGGCACCCGACGACTTTCGACCAAGGCGCCCGCCGCTTCGACTGGCGGTTCGAAGCCCGCTGGCCTCGTCCCCGCCTTTACGGCTAGACCGGCGCCATGAACCGCGACCGCCACCCCGACCCGATGCGCGAGCAGCGCGCGCGCATGCTTGCGGCAGCGCCCGACTGGCGTGCGTCCGACGCGCGCGTCAACCCGCGCGTCGCCATCGGGTCGATCATCGCGATGTGGCTGCTCTATTTCCTGATCACGACGGGGCTTTCGGCGCTGACCGGCGCGCCGGGGCAATGGTCCTTCATCAACCAACGCGGCATCGTCGTGGTCGCCGGAATCCTCTGCACCTTCCTGCTCTATCAACTTCTCCAGCGTGTCCAGCCGCGCAGCTTCGGCGCGCGGCTCGCCGTCGCGATGGGGGCGGCGGTGCCGCTCGTCGCCCTTTATGCGAGCATCAACATGCTCGTCTTCTTCTATTGGTTTCCGTCGGACGAGACGGCCAAGATCATCGAGGATCTGCACGACAAATATCCGATCGCCTGGGAACTGGTGCTCATCCTCGACAGTTCGATCCGCTGGTATTTCTTCTTCGCGGTGTGGGCCGCGCTCTACGTCGCGCTCGGCTACGCGAACGAGATGCGCGCGGTCGAACGGCGCGCCAACGCCTATCGCCTCGAGGCGAAGAATGCGCAGCTTCGCGCGCTGCACTATCAGGTCAACCCGCATTTCCTGTTCAACACGCTCAATTCCTTGTCGACGCTCGTCATGCGCGGTTCGCAGAGCGAGGCGGAGGCGATGATCATGAACCTCTCCTCCTTCCTGCGGTCGAGTCTCGAGGTCGACCCCGAACAATTGGTCAGCCTCGACGAGGAGATCGCCCTCCAGCGTCTCTATCTCGACATCGAACAGGCGCGTTTCCCCGACCGGCTGCAGGTCGCGGTCGACGTGCCCGACGCGCTCGGCAATGCGTGCGTCCCGGTCCTGATCCTGCAGCCCGTCATCGAAAATGCGATCAAATATGGCGTCGCGCCCAGCAAGGGCCGCATCGGCATCCGCGTCACCGTGTCGAGCGACTACGGTCTGCTGATCCTGCGGGTCGAGAATGACGTCGACCCCGCGGCGCCCGCGCCCGATCCGGGGATCGGCCTTGGCCTCGGCAACGTGCGCGAGCGGCTGATCACGCGCTATGGACCCGTCGCGGGGTGCGAGTGGGGGCGGTCCGGCAAGGGCGGCTTCTACGTCTCACTCTGGCTGCCGCTGGCGCGGGACGGATGCTGATGCCGCCGACGCTGCGCACCCTGATCGTCGACGACGAGCCGCTCGCGATCGAGCGGCTGCAGATTCTCGCGGGGCAGCAGGACGGCATCGCACTCGTCGGCACCGCGGGTGACGGCGCCTCTGCGCTGCGCATGGTCGGAGCGCTCGCGCCCGACCTCGTGCTGTGCGACATCGCGATGCCGGACCTCAATGGCATCGAGGTCGCGGCGGCGATCGACAAGCTCGACAACCCGCCGGCCGTGGTTTTCGTCACCGCCTTCGACCGTTATGCGGTCGCGGCCTTCGATGTCGCGGCGGTCGACTATCTGCTCAAGCCCGTGTCTCCCGACCGGCTGGCTCGCGCGATCGCGCGCGTACGCGAATGGCGCCAGACCGACCACAGCCACGACATCAAAAGCCGATGGATCAACGAATTCTGGGTCCAGAACCGCGGCGAGATGCTGCGTATCGACGCCGGGCAGGTCGACCTGATCGAAGCCGAGCGCGATTATATGCGCCTGCATGTCGGCAACCGGAGTTGGCTGATCCACCAGACGATCAAATCGCTCGAAGAACGGATGAATCCCGAACAGTTCATCCGCATCCACCGATCGAAGATGGTCCGCCGCGGCGGCATCGTCGGGCTCAAACATCATGGCGACGGCGCGTGGAGCGTCGATCTGGGCGAAGGCGGGCTGCATCGCATCGGCCGCACTTACCTGCACGACGTCAAGGCGATCATGCAGGGGCGGTGATCCTGCCATAGCCACCGGTATGAAGCGGAACACGCAGGCCCGGACCGGGGTAGACCGTCGCCTCCGTGTTCCACATCCGCATCATGCCGCGCGATGCGGCGATTCTCGGCCCGCTTTCGATCGACTCCTGTGGCCGGTCGACGGGCCGACGAAAGTCGCCCGACGATCGACCAACGGCGTCCGTATCAGCGCCTCATGTCAGCGCTGCGGTTCGGGCAATGGATGCGCGCAACGCGTGGTGTCACCGGCCTTGCAGGCCGCGACATCGGCTTCCCACTGCATCCGTTCCTCGGCGCCCATCGCCGCGACGCGGGCCTTCTCCGCCTCGTAGGCCGCGGTTTCGGCGGCGTATTTCTCCTGCTCCGCCTGTTCCTGCGCAGCGGCGGCAGCGACCTCCTGCTCATAGGTGACATTCTCGGCCTTCGCCCGCGCCGCCTGTTCCGCGTTGAGCCGCGCGGTATTCGCACGCTCTTCCGGTGTCGTGCCGTCGGGTTTGGTCTGGACGGCAGCGGCCGTGTCGGCGGCGTCGGGTTCGGTCTGGGCAGTAGCCTGCCCGGCTCCGAACAGCGCCAGCGCGGCGGTCGCGGCCAATAGCATCCTGGTCATCGAAGTTTCTCCTTCACGGCAACGGCGATTGCTTGCCGTGCAAACGCCTTCGCCGCGAAGCCGTTCCCAGACGGCCCGGGTTCGGACGGCCGCTATAGGCACGCCGTTCGCGACCTACCAGATCCGTGTCCGCGCCTCTGGCTTCAGATAATATTTTGCATCCGCCGGCACATCGAACGCCTTGTACCAGGCATCGACGTTGCGCAGCGGCCCGATGATGCGCCAGCGTGACGGGCTGTGTTCGTCGCTCGCCACCTGCTGCTTGATCGCATCGTCGCGCGCCTTGTTGCGCCACGCCTGCGCGAAAGCGAGGAAGAAGCGCTGGTCGCCGGTCAGCCCGTCGATGACCGGTGCCTCCTTGCCGCCCAACGAGCGGTGGTAGGCATCATAGGCGATCTCCAGCCCGCCCAGGTCGGCGATATTCTCTCCCATCGTCAGTTCGGGATTGATGAAGGCGCCCGGTGCCGCCTCATAGGTCGCATATTGCGCGCCGAACCCTTTCGCCTGCGCCTCGAAGCGCGCGGCGTCCTCGGCGGTCCACCAGTCGCGCACCGCGCCTTCGGCATCGATCTTGCGTCCCTGGTCGTCGAAGCCGTGCACGATCTCGTGCCCGATCACCGCCCCGATCGCGCCATAGTTGACCGCGTCGTCGACGGACTCGCTGAAGAAGGGCGCCTGAAGAATGCCGGCGGGAAAGACGATCTTGTTTTCCAGCCCGCCGTTATAGGCGTTCACTTCCTGCGGGTTCATCGCCCATTTCTTGCGATCGACCGGCTTGCCGAGGTCGGATAGCAGATAGGCATATTCGAAAGCGGCGCTGCGTTCGACGTTGCCATAGAGGTCGGCAGGATCGATCTTCAGTCCCGAATAGTCGCGCCACTTGTCGGGGTAGCCGACCATCACGTCCATCCGTGCGAGCTTGGCGAGCGCCGCCTCCTTTGTCGCGGGCGCCATCCAGTCGTTGGCGCGGATGCGGTCGGCCATCGCCAGCTTCAGATTCGCGACGAGCTTCTCCATTTCCGCCTTGGCGCTCGGCGGGAAATAGGCGTGGGCATAGGTTTCGCCGACCAGTTCGCCGAGGCTGCCGTCGACGAGCCGCAGGCCCCGTTTCCAGCGCGGCCGCAACTCCGCGACACCGCTCATCGCCTTGGTGAATTCGAACCGGCTGTCGACCCAGTCCTTCGACAGATAGTTCGCCGCATTGTCGGCGACGTGGAACTGCTGCCACGCCTTGATCGTGTCGAGCGGCGTCTTCGCATAGAGAGCAGCGATGTCGCGAACGGCGGTGTTTTCGTTGACGATGATGCGCTTCTGAGGCGCGATCCCGGCGCCGGCGAACCAGGCCGCCCAGTCGAGTCCGGGCGCATAGGCGGCCAGTTCGTCGGACGACATCGGATTGTTGATCTTGCCGAGGTCGCGGCGGTCGGCGATCGGCCAGCTCGCCCGGGCGATTCCGGTTTCGAACGCCAGGATCGCATCCGCCGCCTTTTCGGGCGCCGGATCGCCGATCATCGTCATCGTCCGCACGATATAGGCGCGATAGGCATCGCGCTGCGCCTGGAAATCGTCCGACAGATAATATTCGCGGTCGGGCAGCCCCAATCCGCTCTGGCCGAGCCACAGCACGTTCGTCGTCGGATCGGCCGAGTCGGCATAGGGCTCGCCGGAAACGACGCTGAAACCGAAGGCGCCCTGCGATTGCCCCATGAAGCGCGCCATCGCGCTCTTGTCCCCGATCGCCCGCACCCTGGCGATGTCGACCATCAGCGGTTTGCTGCCCAGTGCCTCGACCCGCGCTTCGTCCATGAAACTCTGGTAGAGGCCACCGAGCTGGCTGATCGCCGGTGCGCCCGTCACCAGTTGGCGGAGCTGGCGCTGGGTCAGATTATAGACGTCGTAATCGACCCCCGCCGACGGCTGGTCGGCCGGAATCTCGGTGCGCGCGGACCAGCCGCCGTTGGCATATCGGTCGAAATCGTCGCCCGGCTTCACCGACGGATCGCGCGCCGACAGGTCGACGCCCCACGCCCCGAAGGTCAGCGCCCGAAGCGACGCCGCGTCCGCATCTGCCGCTGCGGCAGACGCCGTCGTATCGCGCGCCGGCGCCGGCATCCCCGCCAGCATCGCGGCCATCGCCAGCATCGCCGCCCCCATGTGGATCGACTTCATCTTCTTCTCCCCGTTTCGCACGCCGTCGCGGTCGGACGGCGGATATGCCATGCTTGTTCGCCCTTGGCGGCAGGGGGTCAAGCGAGCGGGCGAACATTGGTCGAAGGGTTCGGCGGGTTGGTGGAAAGTTCGCGTCGATCGTCGCATTGCGGGCCACCTTCGTGCTTCCTATTTAAGAGGCGACGCTCGCCTCTTGCGCGTCGAGAACAAATCTGGAACACACCCCTCCCATGAGTCTCACCCACATTTCGGTGCGCGGCGCGCGCGAGCATAATCTCAAGGGCGTCGACGTCGACCTGCCGCGCGACAGCCTGATCGTCATCACCGGCCTTTCCGGGTCGGGCAAGTCCAGCCTCGCCTTCGACACCATCTATGCCGAGGGGCAGCGGCGCTATGTCGAGAGCCTGTCCGCCTATGCGCGCCAATTCCTCGAGATGATGCAGAAACCCGACGTCGAACATATCGACGGTCTGTCGCCGGCGATCAGCATCGAGCAGAAGACGACGAGCCGCAACCCGCGCTCGACCGTCGCGACCGTCACCGAGATTTACGACTATATGCGCCTGTTATGGGCGCGCGTCGGCATCCCCTATTCGCCCGCCACCGGCGAGCCGATCAGCGCGCAGACGGTCAGCCAGATGGTCGACCGCGTAATGGAATTGCCCGAAGGCACGCGCGCCTATCTGCTCGCCCCCGTCGTGCGGGGCCGCAAGGGCGAATATCGCAAGGAACTGGCGCAGTGGCAGAAGGAAGGCTTCACCCGCGTCCGCATCGACGGCGAATTCCACGCGATCGAGGATGCCCCCGCGCTCGACAAGAAATACAAGCATGACATCGAGGTCGTCGTCGATCGCATCGCGGTGCGCGAGGGCATCGAGACGCGGCTCGCCGACAGCTTCGAGACGGCGCTGAAGCTGGCCGAGGGGCTGGCCTATGTCGATCTGGCGGACACGACGGTGGCGGAGGCGCTGTCGTCTAATGGTAAGACTACGGATTCCAGTTCGTCCGTTCGTGCTGAGCTTGTCGAAGCACCGTCCTCCGAAGAACAGGGCGGCCCTTCGACAAGCTCAGGGCGAACGGGAATGAAGAATGTTGGGATACCGTCGAACCGCATCATCTTTTCCGAGAAATTCGCCTGCCCGGTCTCGGGCTTCACCATCGCCGAGATCGAACCGCGCCTGTTCAGCTTCAACGCGCCGCAGGGCGCCTGCCCCGCATGCGACGGGTTGGGCGAGCGGCTCGAATTCGATCCCGACCTTGTCGTCCCCAACCACGCGCTCAGCCTCAAGAAGGGCGCGGTGGTGCCGTGGGCGAAATCGAACCCGCCCTCCCCTTATTATATGCAGGTGCTCGAAAGCCTCGGCAAAGCCTATGGGTTCAGCCTCGAAACGCCGTGGCAGGACCTGCCCGGCGAGGTGCAGCTCGTCATCCTCTACGGCAGCGGCGGCAAGCCGGTCGAACTGACCTTCCGGGACGGCAAGCGCACCTATACCACGCACAAGCCGTTCGAGGGGGTGATCGGAAACCTCAACCGCCGCATGCTCCAGACCGAAAGCGCGTGGACGCGCGAGGAACTCGGCAAATATCAGACCGCGCAGCCGTGCGAGACCTGCCACGGCGCGCGCCTGCGCCCCGAACCGCTCGCGGTGAAGATCGCGGGCGAGGACATCAGCCAGTCGGCGCGGCGGTCGGTTGCAGACGCCCTCCACTGGTTCGGCACGCTCGAAGAGAAATTGAACGCGCAGCAGAAGCAGATCGCCAAGGCCATCCTCAAGGAGATCAACGAGCGGCTCGGCTTCCTCAACAATGTCGGGCTCGACTATCTCAACCTCAACCGCACCAGCGGCACGCTGTCGGGCGGCGAAAGCCAGCGCATCCGCCTCGCCAGCCAGATCGGCAGCGGGCTGTCGGGCGTCCTCTACGTCCTCGACGAACCGTCGATCGGCCTCCACCAGCGCGACAACGACCGGTTGCTCGCGACGCTCAAGCGGCTGCGCAACCTCGGCAACACGGTGATCGTCGTCGAGCATGACGAGGATGCGATCCGCACCGCCGACCATATCGTCGACATGGGCCCCGGCGCCGGCGTTCATGGCGGCGAGGTGGTCGCCGAGGGCACGCTGGAACAGGTGCTGGCGAACGAGAAGAGCCTGACCGCCGCCTATCTGACCGGCGCGCGCCGGATCGAGGTGCCGCCGCATCGCCGCCCCGGCAACGGCTTCGACCTGGTGCTGAAGGGCGCGCGCGCGAACAATCTGCGGAACGTCACCGCGAAGATTCCGCTCGGCACCTTCACCTGCGTCACCGGGCTGTCGGGCAGCGGCAAGTCGAGCCTCGTCATCGACACGCTCTACGCCAGCGCGGCGCGCACGCTGAACGGCGCGCGCATGGTCGCCGGACCGCACGACAGCCTGTCGGGGCTCGAACATTGCGACAAGGTGATCGACATCGACCAGTCGCCGATCGGCCGCACCCCGCGCTCGAACCCCGCGACCTATACCGGCGCCTTCACCGTGATCCGCGACTGGTTCGCGGGGCTACCGGAGGCGCAGGCGCGCGGCTACAAGCCCGGCCGCTTCAGCTTCAACGTCAAGGGCGGGCGTTGCGAGACCTGCACCGGCGACGGGCTGATCAAGATCGAGATGCATTTCCTGCCCGACGTCTATGTGACGTGCGAAACGTGCGGCGGCAAACGCTACAATCGCGAAACGCTGGAGGTGAAGTTCAAGGGCAAGAGCATCGCCGACGTGCTCGACATGACGGTCGAGGATGCGGCGAAATTCTTCAAGGCGGTGCCCGCGATCCGCGACAAGATGGCGATGCTCGTCCGCGTCGGCCTCGGCTATATCAAGGTCGGGCAGCAGGCGACGACGCTGTCGGGCGGCGAGGCGCAGCGGGTGAAGCTGGCGAAGGAATTGTCGCGGCGCTCGACCGGGCAGACGCTCTACATCCTCGACGAGCCGACGACGGGGCTGCATTTCGAGGATGTCCGCAAGCTGCTCGAGGTGCTGCAGGCGCTGGTCGATCAGGGCAACAGCGTCGTGGTGATCGAGCATAATCTCGACGTCATCAAGACCGCCGACTGGATCGTCGACCTCGGCCCCGAAGGCGGCGTCAAGGGCGGCGAGATCGTCGCCGCGGGCACGCCCGAACAGGTGGTGAAGGAAAAGCGCAGCTTCACCGGGCAGTATCTGGCGCCGCTGCTGGGGAAATAAAGATGACTCCCCTCCCGCTCGCGGGAGGGGCCGGGGGTGGGCTGGCGGCGTCGCATTGGCCCACCCCGCTGCGACTAGCGAGCAAGCTCGCAAGTCTCGCTGCCCCTCCCGCAAGCGGGAGGGGAGGAAATCTCAGCCCATCAGCTTCGCGGTGATATCCTCGGCAGCATAGATGCGGATCACGGGCGGTTCGGGCGAGAGACGGCGCATTTCGGCGACGAAAGCCCCCGACGCCGGCACCGCGAAATGCGCTCGCACCGCGTCGGCGCTTTCCCATTCCTCGACGAACATCAGCCGGTCGGGGTTCTCGACATCGACATGGCAGTTATGCGCCAGACACCCCGCCTCGCCGCGCGACCGCGCGCTATGCTCGGCGCCGAGCGCGATCATGCGCTCGCGATTCTCGGGGGTGAGGATGACATGGCCGGTGATGAGGATCATCGCTGTTCGTTCCTTCCTGTTACGTTGGCAATGGCGGTCTTCGGCTCGTCACCATCACGGCGTCCATGACACTTATGTGACGCCCTCTGTCACATACGCGTCATACAAAACCCCCATTGGCGGCTCAGCGAGTCGCCCTCGGGGGTGGCGGCTTGGTTGGATAGCGACTCCCGACAGGATTTTTCCATGGCCAAGACATTTGCCCTTGCCATCGGCGTCGCGACCGCCGCGCTGGCGCTTTCCGCTTGTCAGGATCAGGCGGCATCGGGCGGCGGCGCGCGCGATTATATCAGCGCGGTCGGCTCCTCCACCGTCTATCCCTTTGCCACCGCGGCGGGCGAGAAATTCGCCGAGGCGACCGGCAACAAGGTGCCGAAGATCGACTCGACCGGCACCGGCGGCGGTTTCGAGCGCTTCTGCCAGGGTGTCGGCGGCGACACGCCCGATATCGCCAACGCCTCGCGCCGGATCAAGAAGAAGGAATTCGACAGCTGCGCCGCGAACGGCGTCAAGGACATCGTCGAAATCCAGATCGGCATCGACGGCATCGCGCTGGGCGAAGCGGCGCGCGGCCCCGGTTTCAGGCTGACCGAGGAAGATGTCTACAAGGCGCTCGCCGCCAATCCCTATGGCAAGCCGAACACCGCGAAGACGTGGAAGGACGTCAACCCCGCCCTCCCCGCGGTCGGCATCTCGGTCTTCGGTCCGCCGTCGACCAGCGGCACCTATGACGCGTTCAAGGAACTGATCATGGGCAAGGGCTGCGACGCCGACCCCGCGATGAAGGCGCTGAAGGACAGCGAC